>DOYO01000097.1:0-7401 GCA_003518475.1 Acholeplasmataceae bacterium | reverse complement strand
ACAATCACGATAGATGGAAAATCATGGCATGAAAATAAGCTTTGGTTCACCAGCATGATGAATGGCGCTTATTTTGGCGGTGGGATGAAAATAGCTCCCGATGCAAAAAGAGAGCATGACAATCTGCACTTGGTGATTGTCAAAGACATTCCAAAATGGAAACTAATTTTGATATTTCCAACCATCTATCTTGGATGGCATGTGATTTTTAAGAAATATGTAAAAATTATTGTCGGTAAGGAAATGTCAATTGTGTTCGATAAGCCTACTTATCTTCAAATTGATGGGGATGTGGAATATCCAATCGATCGATTCAGCGCAAAAGCATACGAATAATAATCAAGGGTTGCCATCATTGGCAACCCTTGTTTTTGATAAATTATCTAATTCGACCTAAACCAAGCTTCTTATAAACCTTAAGCAGTTTTCTAGATGCCAACAATCTAGCACGCTCAGCTCCTGCCGTCAAAATGTCATCTAATTTGGAATCATTGATAATTTCAAAGTATTTCTTCTGAATAGGACGAATCGCATCTACGACAACCTCGGCTAAATCTTCTTTAAAGGTCGCGTAATTTGATTTTTCATACTTCTTTTCTAAATCTTTGATGGAGTATTCTGATAATGATGCGTATATTGTGAGTAAATTCGCGATGCCCGGCTTATTCTTCAAATCAAATTTGACGACACCATCCGAATCTGTGACAGCGCTCTTGATCTTATTGCGGATTAGCCCTAGATCATCCAAGAGAAGTATGTATGATTTTGGATTTTCTGCACTCTTTTCCATCTTTTTCAAAGGCTCTGTGAGTGATTTGATACGAGCACCTGTTTTGGGAAAGAATCCTTCAGGAACAACAAAGGTTTCTCCATATGCATTGTTAAAGCGCATTGCGAGATTTCTTGTGAGTTCAAGATGTTGTTTCTGATCATCTCCGATGGGCACGACATTCGCATCATACAATAGAATATCAGCAGCCATTAATGCAGGATATGTCAAAAGCGACGTTCTTACACCTTCAACTTGGTTGACTTTTTTATCTTTATACTGTGTCATGCGTTCCATTTCGCCGATATATGCAGTGGATTCCATGATATATCCCAAAGCAGCGTGTTCAGCAACTTCAGATTGAATGAATAAATTGACCTTTTCAGGATTTAAACCGCATGCTATATATAAAGCAGCGACGCTTCTAATATTTTTCTTCAGCTCTTGTCTGTCCTGCGGGGTAGTAATGGCATGCAGGTCAGCGATAAAAATGAAGAATTCAGTATCTTCTAATTCATCCTGAAGCATCACGAACTGCTTAAGTGCTCCGATATAGTTTCCCAAAGTCAGCTGACCGGTCGGCTTGATGCCTGAAACTAAAGTCTTTTTAACAACAGGCTTAACAACGGGTTCAACGACCGGTTCCGTTATAAGCGGAGCTGCTGGTTTTTCAACCTTTTTCAATGTTTTTGGTTTGTCGATTCCTACTGATTTCATATCTATTCCTCCTGAAAAAATAAAACGCCCTTAGAATGTTCTAAGGACGTCATTAAACGCGGTACCACCTTAGTTCTAGAATGAATTCTAGCCCTCAATATCGTTATAGCCGATTTACTATGTGCTCCAAGGGCCCATTCATTGATCAATTGCTATCGGGTTCCACCATGACCGACTCTCTATAAAGCAAATCATCAATTACTATTCCTTTTCATCGCAATTTAATTATACAACAAACTTTATTTTTCTTCAAGAACTTTCTCTAATTGGTCGATAAGGCTCTCAAAACGTGCGATTACAGCCATGAAAGTATCCTTATTCGTCAAATCAGCTCCTGCTTTCGCTGCTTGATTGACTGGATAGTCGCTTCCTCCAGATTTAAGAAGACCGAGATAATTTTCCATCGCATTTGGTTTTTTGTTCTTCACATTGTCATAGATTTTAAGGGATGCGCTATAAGAAGTTGCATATTGGTAGACATAAAATGGCGTGTGGAACAGATGTGGGATGTATGCCCATACAAATTCTTTTCCATCTTCCAGTGTGATATCAAGATCGTAATAATGCTTGTAAAGATCAACCATGATTTTGGATAATGCCTGATCAGTGATCGGCATTCCCTGTTCAACGAGTTCATTCGCTTTGAATTCATAGGTAGCGAATAGTGTTTGACGGAAGAAGGTTGCCATAATGCCGTCAAGAGCAGATTCTAGCAAATCAATTTTTTGATTCTTCGTAACTGCTTTTTTCAATAAATAATCCAATAAGGCGTGTTCATTGAATGTGGACGCAATTTCAGCAACGAAAATCGTATAGTCAGAAATCGCCAATGGCTGGTTTTCATTAGAGAATAAGGTATGCGCGCTGTGTCCTGCTTCATGAGCAAGCGTAAAGACTGAATCCAAAGTATCATCATGATTCAAAAGAATGAATGGGTGGAATCCGTAGAAACCGGAAGAATAAGCACCGGTTCTCTTGCCTTCTTGAGGGTAAGCATCAACAAATCCATCTTTCACTGCATCTTTTTGGTGTTCAACAAAGTTTTTATCCATCGTAGAAATGGCTTCAAAGAACATCTTTCTTGCATCTTCAAATGGATACTTCGTGTCATCTTTGGCAAGTTTCATGAAACGATCATAAGTATGATAGGTTTCAATATTCAAATGTTTCTTTCTGAGTGCGATATAACGCTTGATCGCATGTGTGTTTTCATATGCTACATCCTTCAAATTATGAAATACGGATGTAGGAATGTTGTTTTTGAATAGCGCTGAATCCAGTGCGGATGCGTAATTTCTAGATTTGAAATTTGCAGCTTGCTGCTGAAGTACGAGATTATAGGTCGCAGCGAATGCAGCCTTATGTTCTTTATATCTCTTGAATGCTGCTTCAAAAACAAGTTTTCTATCGTTCGCATCTTGAAGTTCACCTAACATCGATCTGAAATTGGATTGTGTGACTAAGACTTCCTTACCAGATGCCAAAATGACTTTTTCATCATGCGCATCAACAATAGAGAGCGCTTGATATAAAGAAGAAGGAATGCTTCTGGTTGGACCGAAATTAGCAAGAAGTTTTTCTTGATCGGTAGTTAATACATGCTTCTGTTGGACAAACAATTTTTCCATTGGGAATTGATAAGGCTTCAAGAATGGGTCTTTTGCCACAAATTCCATGATTTTCGATTCACCTATTTGAATAAGTTCTGGTGAAACAAAAGATGTTTTTTGATTCAAATCAGATAAAACAAGCATCATTTGCTGGTTTTTAGCTGATTTTACAGAATCCTTTAGATTTAAATCACTGCTTAAATGAATATAAGCGTATAATCTGTAAAGAAGTTTGGTAGCTTCTTCCTCTTCAAGATAAAAATTCTTGAAACTTTCAAATTCATTGAGCTTGTCTTTATAAGAAGCAAGTTTTTCAATGTGAACAGGTAATTTCTTTAAATCTTCTTCCCAGGCTTCCAAGCTAGGATAAAATATGGATAAATCCCATTTTGACATGATAGATGGTCCTTTCTTAAAGTATTGATTCTATTATAACTCAAACCGGTATAATTTGGAAGGTGCGTATCCTTTATGAATTATGTAAAATGATGACAAAAACGTTTACACAGGTTGAAAAAAGTATCAATTAATTATATAATGAAGCAACAGGACGAAATGTCCCAAAGACACAAAGTGCTATAGGCTTAAACCTATGCTCCAAGAGGAGGAAGACATGATTACTATTTTTACAACTCCAAGTTGTTCATCTTGTCGGAAAGCGAAAAAGTGGCTTGATGATCATAAGATACCTTATGAAGAGAAAAACCTATTTAACCAACGCATCACAGGAGAAGATATTGATCGGATGCTGGAAAATGCTGAGAATGGATTTGAAGATATCATTTCTACACGGTCAAAGATTTTCAAGGAACAATCACTTGACGTTGAAGATATGAGAATTAGTGAACTTAAAGCATTCATTATTGAAAATCCAAGCGTTTTGAAAAGACCAATCATGATTGATGGTGACAAGTTGCAGGTAGGTTATAATGATGAAGAGATTCGCGTATTCATTCCTAAGAGACTTAGAGAGTTGATTATGTGTGTTGATTGTCCTCAAGGTGAACATTGTGACTATCAAAGTGCGCTCAGACGCTATTTTGATGAAATAAAAAAAGAAGTACAACACCCGCACTAAAAAAAATGGGAACCAGCAGGTTCCCTTTTTTATTGTGGAATTTGTTACTTCTTAATTTGGTGAAGTTGGTGATAGGTGAAATATCCCAATCCAGTGGAGCCAATCAATAACATCAATCCAAGTACGTAAACTGTTCTTACCATTGGAGCATATAACGAGGGAACGAATTGGGAACCGTTCACTAAACCGGTATAATCAAATTGTCCGCCAAGCAAGATGCTTAAGAGAATTGAAGCTGCTAGAAGATAACCCTTCACTTCGAAGAACCATCCAACCCATAATAGAATCACAGGGATTAAAAACATATACCAGCTTGGCATTGCCATTACTCCATATGTATCAAACCAACGTTGGGTTGTTATTAATATTGAAACCAAAAATAGCACAGTAGTGACAACAGCTGTTATAAAATAAAGTAAACTACGTTCTTTCATAAGGTCCTCCATCGAATTATACTTACATATAATATTATAAGTTTATTATGTAAATATGTCAATGTTATATTAAAAAATAAAAAATAGCGGAAAACCGCTATCTCTTGCAAGTAAATGCTCTTTCGCTCTTACGCTTTGTGGGTTGCATTTCAATTTGGTGTGCGATCACAAACTGCTTGAATAGTTTTTGGCCTTCTGCATAATTGCTGACTTCATATTCAACTTCGTAATCCACTACATTGCAGTATTCGCAACGATCTAAGAAAAGTGTTCCCCCTTCATAAGGTGTGCTGACTCTGTAATTGTCCAGACTTACCTTGAATGTTACAAAGTAATCAATTTCATCAAAAAAATCTTTTGTATTGAATCCATTTTTAATCATATCTTCAGCCTTCGCTTTTTGCAAAAGCACATGACTTTCAAACGCTCCTTGTTCACTTTGGCTTTTTAAAGTTACCTTATAGTGGTTTTCACCTTTTTGACGAATTCTCAAGACAATCTTTTGTTGATTCAAATCATATTGATCTGTATCGAAATAATGATTGACCTGCTTGAAAATATTGTTTTCTAATTTAAATAGCTGCAACAGTTCTTCATACTTTTCTTGTGGTATACCGGTCTTAAATTCAATTTCAATATTCTTATTCATTGATAACACTCCTTTAAGATCTTGTAGTAAAACAACTTGCCTTCTTTATTATATCAAATCAGGTCTATAAAAGGAAGAAAAACGTTTACATTTATGAACGCGTTTTCAATATATTTGAATTTATTGATAGAAATGGTAAAATAGAATCGTGAATCAAACTATTCAAGGAGGAATATAAAATATGGCTATTAAAGTAGCAATCAACGGCTTCGGCCGCATCGGACGTCTTGCATTCAGATTAATGTCAAGCGATCCAACTTTTGAACTTGTAGGTATTAACGATTTGACAGACGCAGAAACATTGGCATACTTACTAAAGTATGACACTGCACAAGGCAATTTCAAGCTTGATCAGGTCAGCTATGTAGGAACTGATTTAGTGTTTGCTGGTAAGCACATTCCGATTTTCAGTGAAAAAGATCCAAAAGCATTACCTTGGGCTAAACTCGGTGTTGATGTTGTCTTGGAATGCACTGGCTTATTCACTGATGAAGTGAAGGCTGGCTGGCATTTAGAAGCTGGAGCTAAAAAAGTTGTAATCAGTGCTCCTGCATCAGGAAACGTTAAAACAATCGTATTCAACGTCAATGATAATACCTTGACAGGTGATGAACACATCATCAGTGCTGCTTCATGTACAACAAACTGCTTGGCACCATTGGCTAAGGTTCTTGATGACAATTTCGGTATTGTCGGCGGTATGATGACGACTGTGCATGCTTACACAGCAGACCAGTCTTTAGTTGATCAGCCTCATAAGAAGGGCATTTTGTCAAGAAGAGGCCGCGCTGCAGCTGAAAGCATCATCCCAAGTTCAACTGGAGCTGCAAAAGCTATCGGTTTGGTATTGCCACAATTAAAGGGCAAATTGGATGGTACCGCACTGCGTGTTCCAACAATCACAGGTTCTATCGTTGACTTGACTGTTGAAGTTAAGAAGCATACAACACTTGAAGAAATCGATGCTGCATTCAGAAAAGCAGCAAACGAAACATTGGCATATGTTTCTGATCCAATTGTCTCTTCTGATGTTATCGGATCTCTTTATGGTTCCATGTATGATGCAAACACAACTCAGATCGTTAACTATGGCGATAGACAACTCGTTAAGGTTATGGGCTGGTACGACAATGAAATGAGCTATACTGCTCAATTGGTACGTACAGTATCTAAACTTGCAAGTCTGATTAAGAAGTAATAAAAGTTTAAAAAATAAATAAAACAAAAAGGCTAAACTTTGCATAAGTTAGCCTTTTTTTGACGTTTTTATGCATCTTACGTATTTCTTACGATTTTCTTATGTAAAAAATATGTAAATGAAATCATTTTTGTTGACATATGTGCATGCGTACGTTATAATGTAAGGGAATTATGATTAATAGTTCACAAATCATGTTAAAGGCAAACCTATGAGAAATCTAGGGACGCAAAGCTATAGGGCCTGCAAAAGGTAGCCAGTTGTCTTGATGTAACATTCTATTTTTGTTTGATAGAAATGCATTTCGACGTACTGACTCTAAGGGCTTTTTATTTAAAAAAGGCAAAACTTTAAGTTAACGTCGATGATTTAATGGACGTTGACTTTTTCTTTTCAGTAAAGGAGGCGAAATGATGCCTGGAGGAAAATCCGCGCAAATCGTAATTATTATTATCTTGATTATTGCACTTGGATTTACATCAACCGCAGCATACGCTTACTGGACGGATGTAAAGACTTATTCAAACGTCGTGCTTGAATTTGAAGGTGAAGATGCAAATTTGGTTATTGAGCAGCAGAGTGAAGCATTTACTGGTATGCTCGTACCCGAAGGACATGCGAATTTCACTAATGAAGTTGAAGAAGTCATGTTCGTCTATGAAGTATCAGTAGACAAAGAACTGGCGAAGACAATGAATCTTATTGTAGAAGCAATCGACGTAACGATTGACGGTGTTGTGGATTATGAGCATCTTGTAGAAATCACAATTGGTAATGGTGATCGATACTTCGTCAATGAATTATTTAACAGTGTAGTGACAATAACGATTACTGTGAGGTTATTAGAGCCGATTGATGCAGCAGAAGCTGTTGAAAGAGGATTAAGTGAAGAATTGGTAAATGTTGAAGATTCGGAAGCAGCATTTAACGCAATAAAAGGTAAGAC
>DOYO01000090.1:540-3673 GCA_003518475.1 Acholeplasmataceae bacterium | reverse complement strand
AAGCGTCAAGTCATCAAGCTTGCCAGCCAGATTTTAGAAGAAGGCTATCAAGGAGAAACAGATGCGAATGACTATTTGACCATGGCGGAAGAAAGTATTTTCGCACTTGCTCAAAAGAGGAAAACCTCCTTATTTTCAGAGCTTTCTCAAATCATTGAAGAAGTTAAGATTAAAACAGAAAAGAATAGAGACAGCAAGGGCGGTATTACTGGTTTAAGAACAGGCTTCTCCAATTTGGATAGTTTGACAGCCGGTCTTCAACCCGAAGAATTGATTATCCTCGCTGCGCGCCCCTCGATGGGGAAGAGCGCCTTCGCAATGAATCTTGCGCTCAATATCGCGAAGAGAAATAAAGATGGTCAAGCGGGAGTCGCAATCTTCTCACTGGAAATGAGCAATGAGCAGTTGGCTGCCCGCATGCTCTCTTCAGAATCCAATATTGAAAACAATAAAATTAAAACCGGTCATTTGACCAGTAAAGAATGGCAGTTTCTTGAAGGCGGCATGCAATCCTTATCGAAGCTCCACGTTGTCTTTGATGATTCATCTTCTGTTTCAGTTGCTGATATCAGAGCCAAGTGCAGAAAGCTCAGCCAGGAAGGTCGTCTCGACTTTGTCGTCATCGACTATCTTCAACTGATCAAAGGCGATGACCGTTCAGGGAACCGTCAGGAAGAAGTTGCCAAGATTTCAAGAAGCTTGAAACAAATGGCCAGAGAATTAAAGATTCCGATTCTCGCGCTTTCACAGCTTTCACGCGAAGTTGAAAAACGTGAAGACAAGCGTCCGGTCCTGGCGGATTTAAGAGAATCCGGAAGTATTGAACAGGATGCGGATATCGTGATGTTCCTCTACCGAAATGACTATTACGTGCACAACGTTGAAAATAAGACCGGTGAAGTTGAACTCTCCATCGCGAAAAACCGCCAAGGGATGGCGGGTATTCGATTGGGATTCAGGTTTGATACCGAGTTCTCCAGATTTACTGCGCAGTCAGACCGTGAAGAAGAAGCATTTAAAGACTAAAACAATAATTAAACAAAAAAAGAGGAACTCGGAAATTTCCGAGTTCCTCTTCCTTTTTTACTTCAATGTGAAGGTAAGCATCCAAACATGTTTTTCAAAACTTGCGATGGTCGAAATCAGCATATCNNAACCATTTCTTCTGGTTTTTCAGTACCGCTCGCTTCCTTTAAAGAGGTGAGAGCGAGATAGCCCTTCATATTGGATACTGGATGTCCTCCAATAGTCAATAATCTTTCTGCGAATGCATCATAGAGTTCATTGACTTCGTCATAGAATTGTTCGAATTTGACATGAAGCGCGAAGAAGTTAGGACCAGTGACATACCAATGAAAATGATGTAATTTTGTAAATAAAACACTTAAATTTGCAACTTGCTTGTTTAAAGCCTGATATAGTTTTTCCATTCAATATTACCTTTCCTTTCGTAAAATCTAACCTCATTATAGCATATGTGCATGAATAAGTATATGAATTCGACCTATACCACCATCTCCTGCGATAAACCACACAAACACACAATTCATATAGAAATTATCTTCAAAATATGGTAATATGGTTGAGCAGGTGATGAATATGTATGATCGATTAGCGATTATTGAAAAACAATATCAGGATGCTCAAGATAAACTGAGTTCCGGTAAACTAGATGTTAAAGAAATGACGAAACTTTTGAAAGAATCGAGCGCCATGGAAGAAACGGTAGAAGCATATCGTTTTTTTAAGGTTAAATCCCAGGAACTTGAAGATTTGGAAAATATGATCGATCAAGAAACTGATGAAGACGTCATTGAAATGGTCAAACTAGAAATTGAATCCCTAAAGGAAATCATCAACAACACAGAAGAAAAAATAAAAATTCTTTTATTGCCTAAAGATCCCAACGATGAAAAGAACGTTATTGTTGATATCAAAGGCGCTGCTGGCGGAGATGAAGGCAATATCTTTGCAGGCGATTTATTCAGAATGTATTCCAAGTTTGCAGAAATCAAGGGTTGGAAGATTGAAGTCTTAAACGAAATCGAAGGAGCGATGGGTGGTTTTACCACCATCGAATTCATGATTTCTGGAAAAGGCGTTTATTCTCAGCTTAAGTATGAATCCGGTACGCACCGTGTCCAGCGTGTTCCTGAAACAGAATCCATGGGTAGAATCCATACCTCTACAGCAACAGTCCTCATCATGCCTGAAGCTGAAGAAATTGACTTGGAAATCAAGTGGGATGACATCCGTGTCGATACCTATAACTCTCAAGGACCAGGCGGACAATCCGTCAATACGACAAAATCAGCAGTCAGATTGACCTATATACCAACAGGCTTGATGGTTGCATGCCAGGTTGGTAAAAGCCAGCATGAAAACAAGGCTACAGCGTTCAAACTTCTTAAAACCAGACTCTTTGACTCGATTCTAGAGGAACAGGCAGCCAAGGTTGGAGCTGAACGAAAAGCATTGATCGGCCGAGGCGACCGCAGTGAAAAAATTAGAACGTATAATTACCCGCAAAACAGAGTTTCCGACCACAGAATCGGTTTGACTTTGCAAAGACTGGATGCTATTATCGAAGGCAGACTGGATTTGATTCTTGAACCGCTTTTGAATGAGTTCCAAAAGCGTCAATTGATTGGTGATGTCAAGTGACCTATGAATCCTTACTGAGATTAGCCAATAAGAAGGCGCGTGAACACCACAAGGAAGAAGAAGCCGCTAAATTGCTATTGATGGAATTATCTAAACAGACGGCAAGCGAATTCTTTCTCAATTTTAAGAAAAATGTTGATGAAACCCTTCAAAAAAAATACTTGGATGCATTGGATCAATATTTGATCCATAACATCCCTGTCCAGCATTTGATCGGTCATTCATACTTCTTCGGATATGCATTTAAAGTGAACGAAGATGTCTTGATTCCCAGAGCGGAAACAGAACAGCTCGTCGGTCATGTGCTCTATTACATCGACACCTATTTTCCAAATCAGAAGGTCAATCTTCTCGATCTTGGAACAGGAAGCGGATGCATCGGGTTGACCCTCGCACTTGAAGAAAAATCACTTCATGTCACCATTTCCGACATCAGTGAAAAAGCATTGAAAATCGCATCCTTCAACAA
>DOYO01000090.1:0-451 GCA_003518475.1 Acholeplasmataceae bacterium | reverse complement strand
CATGGCTATCAGCAGAAAGAAGTTATTTACGGATTTGCACGGAAGCATTTTCCAACAGGAACCATCATTCAAATGAAGGATTTAGCAGGAAAAGATCGCTTTACATTGATTGGCATCGGAGGAGTATTACTATGAAAAATGGCGACTTGATTATCATTCCAACAGACACGGTTTACGGACTTGCAGCACGTCTATATGACGATGAGGCATTAGAAAAGATTTATCAGCTTAAGGGTAGGGACAAATCCAAACCCATTCCGATTTTATGCTCGAAAATGAGCGATTTGTTAACGATTGCGGAAACGAATATTGTTTCACGCGCAATCATGAAAAACCTGTGGCCTGGCGCACTCACCATTGTGATGCCCACCACCAAACAGTTCTTTGAAATGACAGGTGAAAAAACAATTGCCGCACGTATACCAAACAATCCAACTGCAATCGAACTGAT
>DOYO01000125.1:163-5154 GCA_003518475.1 Acholeplasmataceae bacterium | reverse complement strand
ACCGTAGCAGATACAACGCATCAAGAGGTATCACTTTCTAAGTACAAAGGAAAAGTGTTATTAATCGTCAACACAGCAACCAAGTGCGGATTTACACCACAATATGAAGGTTTAGAAGCATTATATGAAAAATACAGCAAAGAAGGATTTGAAATCTTGGATTTTCCTTGCAACCAATTCATGGCGCAAGCTCCAGGAACCGACGCTGAATTGAAATCATTCTGCTCGCTTAATTTCGGGACTAAGTTTGAAACATTCTCCAAGATTGAAGTCAATGGCAAGAACGCACATGCACTTTATAAGTATTTAAGAAAAGAAAAATCAGAGGATTTCACAGGATCTAAGCCAAGTTTACTCAGCAAACTGTCAAAATCTGATTCGATCAAATGGAATTTCACGAAGTTCTTGGTGGATAGAGATGGCAACGTCATTCAAAGATTTGCTCCATCCTTCGAACCATCCAAGATTGAAACGTTCATCAAGGAAGTACTTTAGTCATGAAATGGAAGCTAGAACATCAACTATGCTTTCTTCTGTATGCCAATTCAAGAAATGTCATTAAGACCTACAAGAAGATTTTAGATCCTTTAAATCTCACGTATACCCAATACATCACCATGATTGCCTTATGGGAAAAAGACCATCAGCTGGTCAGCGAACTCGGAGATAGACTATCCTTAGATTCAGGAACGCTCACCCCGCTTTTAAAGAAGCTTGAACATGATGGAAGAATTAAAAGAACACGTGACAAGATTGATGAACGAAAAGTCTGGATTGACTTAACAGATGCAGGCATTGCCTTATCAGAACAAGCAAAAACAGTTCCACTCGAACTGATCAAATGCGTCAACCTTCCAAAAGAAGATGGAATGCAGCTTTTCACCCTTCTGACAAAGCTTCATCAGACCAGCATGACATGCGATAACAATGAAAGCGAGACTTGAAAATGTCACAAAGCGATAAAGAAAAATACATGCAGATGGCCATCGACCTCGCCAATCAAGGAAAAGGATTTGTGAATCCGAATCCGCTTGTTGGAGCCGTCATCGTTAAAGATGGACGAATCATCGGCATCGGATATCACGAGAAATTCGGAGAAGGCCATGCCGAAGTCAATGCATTTAAAAACGCTACAGAAGATGTTGAAGGCGCAGACATTTATGTCACCCTAGAACCGTGCTCTCATTATGGTAAAACACCTCCATGCGCACTTAAAATCATCGATAAGAAAATCAAACGCGTCTTTGTCAGCCAGCTTGATCCAAATCCTTTAGTCAATAGCAAAGGCATCAAGCTTTTGAAGGATGCGGGCATTGAAGTTGAAACAGGTATTCTTGAAGAAGAAACCAAAGCACAAAACGAAATATTCTTAAAATACATTCAGACTAAAAAGCCTTTTGTAGCAATCAAATACGCAATGACGCTTGATGGGAAACTAGCAACAACATCCAGAGATTCCAAATGGATCACCAATGAAAAATCAAGAGCATATGTCCATGAACTGAGAAATCAGTACATGGCGATCATGGCTGGAGTCAACACCATCATTCTTGATGATTCCAAACTGAACACCAGAAGAAACCAACCATCTAGAAATCCAATTCGAATCATTTTGGATCCTGAACTACAGATTCCTATTTCATCTTATGTTGTTCAATCGGCTAAAGAGCAGCCGACATGGATTGTTACATCTGAAACATACAATCAAGCAAAGTACAACCAATTAGAATCGTTTGGAGTGAAACTCATTACACGTCCTGCAAATCCAGATATCAATTTAGAAGAATTAATTTCATATCTTGGAGAACAGAAAATCGATAGCATTCTGATTGAAGGCGGTTCCTATCTGCATGCCAAGGCCATTGAATCGAAAATCGTCGATAAGGCGTTCGTGTTCATCGCACCTAAAATCATCGGCGGATCTAGCGCGCTTACTCCAGTAGGCGGTGAAGGTATCCACCTGATGAAGGATGCATACTTGCTCAACCACACAACCATTCATACATTTGATAATGATATATTAATAGAGGGTTATTTTACAAAAATCAAGGAGATCAATCATGAAATTTAATACAATCGAAGAAGCAGTCATAGAAATAAAAAAAGGAAAAATGGTCATCGTTGTTGATGATGAAGATCCAGCAAATGTTGGAGATCTCGTCATGGCAGCATCTAAGGTCACCGAAGAATCCATTCAATTCATGACAGAGCATGCAGGGGGATTTATTTCCTTAGCAGCTGAAAAAGAACGTTTATACACACTAGAAATACCAGCAACCTACGAGCACAATCTAAAAAACTATCAGTCAGAATATGCCATTTCCATTGACTTGGTCAACCAGTCAGGACAAACTGCGAAAGAAAAAGCGAACACGATTCTTCGTGTACTTAATCCTTTAGCTGTGCCATCCGATTTTAAAAATCCAGGACAAGTATTCCCAGTGTTATACCGCAAGGGCGGTGTTTTGAAGCGAGCTGGACATCCGGAAACCAGTGTCGACTTGGCAAAGCTTGCAGGCTTATATCCTGCTGGCATCATGTCCGAAGTCATCAAGCAAAATGGCGATTTTTCCAGAATTGAAGATCTAAATGCATTTGCAATACGCCATCAGCTGAAGATGATTTCCATCACTTCATTAATTGAATATAGAAAGAAAGCGGAAAGCTTGATTGCCCGCGCTGCGGAAGCTAATCTTCCAACCTCTCATGGTGAATTTAGAATGATCGGATTTGAAAATGCGATAAACGGTGAACACCATGTCGCTTTAGTCAAAGGCGACATCAAACCAGGAGATGAAGTCTTGGTTAGAGTACATTCTGAATGTCTGACTGGCGATGCCTTCGGTTCCATGAAGTGCGATTGCGGCGAGCAGCTCCAAGCAGCTTTGGATAAGATTGAAAAAGAAGGAAAAGGCGTTTTACTTTATATGAGACAGGAAGGAAGAGGCATCGGTTTGATTAATAAGATCAAAGCATATGCGCTTCAAGATCAAGGCATGGATACTGTGGAAGCCAATCTTGCTTTGGGATTCGCAGAAGATTTAAGAGATTATGGAATTGGCGCGCAAATTCTATCTGATCTTGGTGTCAGCAAAGTGAGATTAATGACAAATAATCCTTTGAAATTGGTTGGTTTGTCTGGTCATGGTCTTGAGATAGTAAGCAGGGAACCCATTCAACTCAATCATAATGAACGTAATGAATTCTACATGAAGACAAAGAAAGAAAAAATGGGTCATATGCTTAAGTTTAAAGAATAATATGAACAACATCAAGACGATTTTCTTTGATTATGATGGCACACTCCATGACAGCATGAAAATCTATATGCCTGCATTTATCAAAGCGTACGAGTATCTTGTTTTAAACAAACTCGCACCAAAAAGAACGTGGACTGCATCAGATATCAAAGTATTTTTAGGTCAAAATCCAAAAGAAATGTGGGAGTCCTTTAGACCCAAATTGGATTCGGATACCATTAAAACTGTCAGTCGAATTATTTCAAATAGCATGGAAGAGGATATCAACTCAAGTAAGGCAGTTTTATATGAAGGATCTATTCAAGTTCTTCAGTATTTAAAATCAAAAGGTTACAAAATGGTATACTTAAGTAATTCCAAGAACTACTATATGGAAGCCCATCAGAAGAACTTCAATCTAGGAAAATATTTCGATAAGCTCGTCTGTTCTGAAATGTATGGATTCATCCCTAAAAAACAGATCCTTGAACTTATTAAAAACGAGTTTCCAGGTGAAATGGTGATGATTGGAGATCGTATCCATGACATGGAATCCGGATACCACAACAATATTCATACGATTGCTTGTGATTACGGATATGGAAGTCAAGAAGAATTAAAGGATGCTGAGCTTCATATTCAAGATATCAGAGATTTGCTACATATACTATAAGTTAAGAAAAGAGACACGAATTCTCGTGTTTTTTTCTTTTTTCTTCCATATATATCAAAGATATAATTTAAAAGGTAAAAAGAGATTGGAAATGTAAGCGTTTTAAATGATAGGCTTTCATATCGTCAAATTATATGTTAAAATGATAGTAACAAAACCAAAAAAGACAAGGATAACCAACATGCGTATCGACAAACATCCGATTTTATCATTTCCAAAAAAAGAAGAGATTTCGTTTATTTTTGAGGGTGAGAGAGTTCAAGGGCTCGAGGGAGACACCATCGCTTCCGCTCTTCACGCTTTAGACATAAAAACACTCAGCTATAGCATCAAAAAACACCGCCCCCGCGGTTTTTATTGTGCCATTGGCAACTGTGCATCCTGCAATATGATCGTCAATGGAGTTCCGAACGTTCGTACTTGCATCACCCCTCTTGAAAAAGACATGATTGTTGAAAGACAGACGAACAAGGGGGAACTCAAATGATTACGAAAGATTTGATCATCATCGGTGGAGGTCCATCAGGACTTTGTGCTGCTAAAATGGCATTAGAAGCAGGAATCAGCGTTTTACTGATTGACAGAAGCCCTAATTTAGGCGGACAACTCGTCAAGCAGACACATAAGTTTTTTGGATCAAAGAGCCAGTATGCGAAAACAAGAGGTTTTGATATCGCAAAGAAGCTGATTAATGACTTAAATGAACAAAAGAACTTAGAAATTCTTTCGAATGCGACGGTTGTGGGACTTTATCCTGACAAGGTTGTTACCGTACTCTATCAAGAAGAATATATCAGATATCAAGCGAAGACAGTGATTGTTGCTACTGGAGCGAGCGAAAAATTCCTTGCTTTTGAAAATAATGACCTACCAGGCATTTATGGTGCTGGAGCTGTGCAGACATTGATGAATAATTATGGTGTGCTTCCGGGACAGGAAATTGTCATGGTGGGAAGCGGGAACATCGGATTGATTGTATCTTACCAATTGCTTCAGGCAGGCGTAAAGGTTAAAGCAATCATTGAAGCTGCTCCAACCATTGGAGGATATAAGGTTCACGCTTCTAAAATGAGAAGATT
>DOYO01000125.1:0-157 GCA_003518475.1 Acholeplasmataceae bacterium | reverse complement strand
TAGGATTATCTCCAATGCATCAAATATTATCGATGGTTGGAGCAAAAACTAAATATATCGCTGAATTAGGCGGATTCGTACCAATCGTGGATGATCATCATCAAACATCTGTAGATTCCATTTTCGTATGCGGCGATGCTGTCGGCATTGAAGAAGC
>DOYO01000120.1 GCA_003518475.1 Acholeplasmataceae bacterium | reverse complement strand
ATGAAAAAATTGAGATTATGGTTATTTGCTTTATTACTTGTCATCACGCTATCTGCCTGCAGCAGTGCAGAAATTGACTATGAAAACGTCGTCGATGAGGATGATGATGGTGTCACAATGCTTTTGGACAGTGTTCCAGACCGAAAGATTATTTACCGTGTCAGTACTGAATTTTATACGACCAATCTAGATGATGCAGTCACGTTTGTTGAAGGTCTATTGCTTGAGGATGAATGGTTTGATCAGGAAAACATCTATGATTCTTCCGCATTCTTTGTTTTCAGAGTGAAAACAGATCGTTTAGATACATTCATCAATCAGATTAAAGCGGAATACACTCTGACAAGCTATAGCAAAACCGCTACGGACATTTCCTTGAACTACCAGGATACAGCAAACAGAATCACTGGCTATCAGGAGGAAAGAGCGCGTCTCATCGTTCTTTATGAAAGTGCCTCCCTAACAGATATGATCACCATCAACACCCGCATCTCACAAATTGATATCGAGCTCGGCGAACTAATGGGAACAATGAATGAATTCGACAGCTTGGTTGACTATAGCCGCGTTGAATTGAGCATCCGCAGATCCCATGTATCCAATACATTATCATTTGGAGCGAGATTGATCAACGGATTCGTCAATGGATTCTTCTCATTAGTCAGTTTCTTCGATGGTTTGTTGATCGTCATTGTCACTTTGATTCCTTGGGCTGTCGTGTTGGTTCCTTCAGGATACGGTATTTACATCCTTGCTCATAAGAGAACTTTGAAACTGGAAAAATTGAGACAGGAAAGAAAACTAAAACAACAAGAAATGAAATAAAAACCAAATTTCTAAAAAAAAAACCGCTCCAGTTAAACTGAAGCGGTTTTGTCTCTTTCTTGTGTAAGGGTTGGTTTCCCATTATTCATTTGCTTAACCATGTAGTTAAAAATATCTTTTCGTGTGATAATTCCAATAAATGCTCCAAAATCATCTAAAACCGGTACGAAATTTTGTTTAGTCGCTACATCGACGATGTCTTCCATGTTGGTGTAAATCGGTACGGATACGTTATCCTTGTTTCTTGGAACCTTCGTGACTGATGTTGATTCAGTCATTTCAAAATTAAGCTGATGATCCTTAATGTACCAAAGGAGGTCTCCCTCGCTTAATGTACCTACATACGCTCCCTTTCGATCGAGAATCGGAATTGAGTTATAACGGTAAGTCTGCATCTTCTCTAGAGCTTGGCGAATCGTGTAGTCATCATAAATATAAGCTACTTTTTCTTTCGGTGTTAAACAAAATAGTACGTTCATTTCGACTCCTTTAATTTGCTTTTTTAAAAATTGCATGGTCTTCTAGTTGAAATGTGATACGAAAAATCCTTGATGATGTTCAATGAATCTTCTGCCAAAGAAACATTGGGCGTGCATAAAGATGAATCAGTAGAAATAGTTAATGATTTGAATTGGTACCCCATGTAATGTTTTTACGCTTTCATTATAACATAGTTATAAGGATATAACAACAAAAGACACATTTGTATGAAGGAATATAAGATCATAAATGCTCGTTAATAACGTTGATAAACGAAGAAAATAGCCGTATCAAGGCGATAAATAACTCTTCAAAACGTACTCATTGAAAAAGTCAAATACTGTTTGAATTTTTCGTATGGTTGAGGTTTTTCCTATTTTTTAAAGAATTGTTCCAAAGATGGTTAAACTTCATAAGAAAAGCGAAGGACAATTTGTCTTTCGCTCGTTGTTATTAAACGTTAACTCCGCGTCTTCCTCTAATCAGCAAGATAATCGCAAATACAACCGTATACAGCAAAATGCCTAGGAANNAATAATCCAAATAAAGGCAACGCCATGGTAATCGCTGTTCCTGATCCTAAAACCATTTCTTCAGCAACCGGCGATTTCAATTCTGGGTCAATTCCTTTTAATAATGCCAATCCCGTCGAAGCGACTCCTGTCAGCATGCCAAACAATCCAATATAATACTCATCCTGGAAGCTTACATAAATCCGTTTGGTCATATACTTCAAATAGAACAATGTAGCTACACCGGCGACTGCAGATGTGATAATCAGCTGCAATCCATAATCTGCCAAGAAATCCAAGGTGATGGTCAATACAGCTCCTGCAATCATGACATTGAATGCTGCAGACGCGATATTGGAAAGGATATAGTTATTGGTCATGAACTTGATGTTCTTGCCCTTCTTTTCGATTAAATTGAGAATCACTTTATAAAGCAGTGCATACATGATACCAATAATGAAGTTGAAGCCTTTGAGTAAACCGAAAATGGTTGCTCCGATGCTTCCGATATTGCTCAATCCGCGATTTGCGAAATACAAAGTCAAATACACTAGACCATAAATAATTGAAATGATGATGCCTTGAGTGGTTAATCCGTCCAAAACGCTGATTTCCTTGATGGTATCAATTTGAATCGTTTGCTTGTTAACAGATTCTTCATCATATTTCTTAGGTTTAGCGATTCCACGTTTTCTGGAGGTGATATTGATTAAAATGACACCGATGGTTCCGCCGAACACAAATCCCAAGAAGGCATATGATAATCCAAGTGAAGCACCATTTCCACCCATCATCGGGTTCCACATGGAGCCGATTGATAAAGCAAGTCCTGGTCCTTGACCAAATCCAAGCGCAACGAGCATGCCTGAACCGATAAAGTTATCACTGAAAAACAAGAATACAATCAAAATCCCGATAACAGCCTGAAGAGCATAAGTGCTGGTAATCAGCATGCCCGTAGACCATATCTTCTTTTTAATCTGGGTAGGTTCTTTTTTAAGAGCCAATGCGATGAAGCCGATCGCCAATGCGTGATAAACAATGTAGCCCATCTGTTCGACATCGATCAAGCTTTCTTCACCAGTCAAAATCGGTGCGAGTGTCAAGGATAGTATCAATCCGATGGTACCACCCAATAAGGCGGTAGGGATGACAACCTTGTTCAATCCGGGTACATAAGTTTTAAGAAGCTTAGCTAAAAACATTAAGATTCCAATCAATAAAAAATAAGTAATGATGCCCCATTCTTGCATAATCTTAGTCTCCTTGTATGACGTTGCTTTATCCTATGCAAAGCTTTGTCTCATGAACCTGTTTTCATTATACGCTATATAGTTTGAAATTCCAACTATTTTTATTGCTAATTTTTAGTAAAAAAAGGGATGAAATAATCATTCATCCCCTCGTTATTCGATTATAAACTGATGTGTGCTAAATTGAATGCTTCGCAAACACCTTCACAAGTGCATTGACCATGATAAATGTTCACGCCCTTCTTCAGTGCCTTATTGCGGTTGATTGCAATATCCAAACCATAGTCTGCGATCATCAAACCATACTTAAGCGTCGCGTTGTTTAGCGCGATGGTTGAAGTTCTTGGTACTGCGCCTGGCATATTTGCAACTGAATAGTGAATGATACCATCCACTACATAGGTTGGATGATCATGATAAGTCGCCTTGGCAACCTCAGTTGATCCACCTTGGTCGATTGCAACGTCAACAATGACTGAACCTGGACGCATATCCTTATAATAAGCCCGCTTGATCAGCTTAGGTGCTTTAGCTCCCGGCAATAAAACTGCACTAACGACCAAATCAGCACTCTTAATTGCTTTTTCGATATTGTCGCTGCTGCTGTATAAGGTTTGAATCTGATTTCCATAAATATCATCTAGTAACGTCAATTTTCTCAAATTGATATCTAAAATGGTGACATTAGCTCCCATGCCAACCAGCATCTTGAGCGCATTTTCACCTACAACACCTGCTCCAACAATCACTGCGTTCGCTTTAGTTACACCTGGAACACCGGAAATGAGAATTCCGCTGCCTCCAAATGGCTTTTCGAGATATTTTGCGCCTTCAATAGCACTTAATCTTCCAGCAACTTCACTCATTGGCTTTAAGCAAGGCAGTGAACCATCTTCTAACTCGATAGTTTCATAAGCAATGGATTGAGTCTTTGACTTAAGTAAAGCTCTAGTCAAATCTTCATTTGCAGCAAGATGAAGATACGTATAAAGCAATAATCCTTCTTTCAAGTAACCGAATTCTGCTTCTAGTGGTTCCTTGACCTTAACAATCATGTCTGCTAATTTCCAGACCTCTTGAGCTGTTGGATAAATTTTAGCGCCTGCAGCTACATAATGTGCATCCTCAAACCCTGATCCCACGCCTGCGTTTTGTTCAATAATGACCTGATGGCCATGCGCAATATATTCTTTCACGCTGCTTGGGGTTAATCCGACACGAAATTCCAGATTCTTGATCTCTTTGACTGTTCCTATAATCATGTTTTTCTCCTTAAAAATAAATCGTTTCTTATAGAAATATTGTATCACATTTAATCTTCGATTGGCATCTCTTTTTCATCTTTTCCATGAAAGTTTCGATAATGATTTATGATAATTGATTTCATCAAGTCTTTCTGTTCAAGGAGTCTGTGAATTTTCAACAAACCGTCCTGATTTTTCTTTGTATCCAGCCAAAGTTTTAAATAACCGTGGGGACCATATTTCTCAACGATATGCTGATACGCTCTGAAAAAGTGTTCTTCTTCATTTAAATCAGGGTAATGCTTAAGTCCAAACAAAACAGTCCTTAAAATGACTATGTCAGGATCAATATCCCTGTCAGCTTCCGCGATAATCTTGCCGTAAATAGATCTCGGAGCTTCCTTTCTGGATGCTCTGTGGTCTTCAACCGCTTCCTTCATCATCGTTCTTTGTTCTATAGTAAAAAATGATTTCAGGATTTCATCCTCAAATAAAAACAGACCACCGGTCAAATGGTGATCGTTTCTGCCAAATTGCATCCCGATATCATGATAGCAGGCGATGACATAAACCATATCCTTATTCACATCATAATCCTTTGCGATATCTAAGGAATTCTTAATGACAGTTTGGACATGATTCATTTGATGCGCCTGATCAAAAGATTGATACAGGGGTATGATATGTTGATTCAGATAGGCTTTCAATGCTCTTTTCATGTCAACCTCAGGTGTTTTTATTTAGCTCTTCTTCTAACTGATTTAAATAGTTTTTTATCGGTGGTGAAACTGAGTAAATCAAGCACTTGCTGCTCATCCACCCACATGGCATCAGCAATTTCAGTTTCCTGCTTTTGCAAAAGGAAGGTCTTCGCTTGCGCCAAAAAATACACAACTTCCTTGATTACTCCGGGTTTTGGTGAGTAATGCGTTCTCCCCTTGATATGATCATAGATTTGAACATCGAGTCCGGTTTCTTCCTTGACTTCCCGATAAGCGGTCATGATTTCATTCTCATTGGATTCCATATGCCCTTTTGGAAATCCATAATGCAATGTGTACCGCTGTTGGATTAAAACATATTGCAGACGATTTTGATGTTTTCTAAAGATGACTGCGCCGCACGACTTTTCTTTGGTCATAAGATCACCTTCTTTGTTTATTGACTCAAGTATATCATATCATCATTCAAAATTGATGATTTTTGATTATATTTTTTGTGTCTTTTTAGTTCTGCCTTCAAGTTGCTAAAACCGGTTTCATATTGTATAATTAGATTAATAGAGTATCTTTATAAGACATATGGGAGAAAGGTGAATAGAAATGAGAGTGCTATTTTGTAGTTCGGAAGCATTTCCTTTTAGCAAAACTGGCGGTTTGGCTGACATGGCGCTTTTTTTACCGAAATCCCTGAGGAATCTTAACCACGATGTCAGAATTATCACACCATACTATAAGAGCATTGCTAAGTATCATAAGGATATGAAAATGCTAGGTAGCGCAACAATCAAGTTTGGCGGTATTGAAACGATTGTTCATTATTATGAGTTGACCCATCAGGGCATTCCTTATATCTTTGTTCAAAATATGCACTATTTTGAAAGAGACCAATTTTATGGGTACAATGATGACGCTGAACGGTTCGCATGCTTCAGTTATGCAATTTTAGAAGGATTGCGGGTTTTCGACTTCTATCCCAACATTTTACATTTGAATGATTGGCAGACCGGCATGGTTCCCTATCTCTTGGATGCGCATTACAGACATAAAAATGATCAATATTTCTCCATTCATACACTGCTCACCATCCATAATTTGGAATATCAAGGCTCATTTGATCCCTATGTATCCAGATTCTTCAATACAGATTTCAATTATACCTATATCCACTTTGACCGTGTCAATTTCCTAAAAGCTGGTATTGAACGTGCAACCAGGGTCAATACCGTCAGTCCGACCTATAAAAACGAGGTTTTAACACCCGAATACGGATTTTCTTTAGATGGCGCACTTCAGAAAAGAGCGAATGATTTTGAAGGCATCTTAAACGGAATCGATACTGAGGTATTCGATCCGATGACAGACCACTATCTTTCCCATCCTTTTGAACTCAAGACATCTAGAGAAGGAAAGATTTTGAACAAGATAGACATTTTGCATCATTTTGATTTAGATGTG
>DOYO01000086.1:2070-15958 GCA_003518475.1 Acholeplasmataceae bacterium | reverse complement strand
TGGACAGCCGACTGGCTGTCCTTTTCCTTATCTTTATGAAAAGTTACATAGTATTTGTTTGTATTCATTTATATTTGTGAGATAATAATAAGGAGGTGAGTTTCATGAAATATTTAATCGCATGCGATCTCGATGGATCCTTACTGAACAAGCAGGGTGAACTGACAGAAAAATCAATAACAGTACTAAATCATTTAAGAAGACTAGGTCATATCGTTGTTCTTGCTACAGGAAGACCATTTGGCGGAGCAATCGCGAAATATAAACAAATCGGTTTGGATACCGTGCTAATTACTGATAACGGCGGCTGCATCGAAAATCCGATGGATACCACCTTTGCCAAGCAAAAAACGTATATCCCTCTTGAAGTGATGCACCAGCTTTTCATTTTCAGCAAGCCCTTCATTGTCTCTGCCTTCTTCTCGACCGAAACAGTCGTTTATGCATACAAATACGATCCAAGACTTGAAGAATTCTTCAGCGGCGTCAATAGCAATATCGTCGTTGAAAAGGAATTTACAGATTTGTCGATTGAACCGACAGGTATTGTTTTCCTAATTGAAAGAGACTCGATGAAGACATTTGAACATTATATTGATGAGCAATTGGGCAATACGCTATCTCATCGTTTGTGGGGTGTAGATCACCGTTTTGGTATTTATGAAGTTTACTTGAAACATGTTTCCAAGTCTTCAGCACTTCATTACCTGCTGGATTACTATGATATTCCAAAAAAACGCTGGATCGCATTCGGTGACGGCATCAATGATGTTGAAATGATTAGAGATGCAGGACTAGGCGTCGCCTTGAAAAATGCTGTCCCAGAGGTTTTAAAGGTCTCAAAAGATATCACAACAGTTAACCATGATGAAGATGGAATTGCGAACTACTTGATTCAATATTTTAAATTAGATGAACTGAAGTAAGTCCTAAAGGATTTACTTTTTTTTATCAGATAAAACAAAAACCCCATTAGGGGTTTACTTTTATTTGGCGTTTCAAGAGGGATTTGAACCCCCGACCGACGGCTTAGGAAGCCATTGCTCTATCCAGCTGAGCTATTGAAACTTTTTTACATCATCCATACCTTACATATACATTATAATCAATAATCGACAAAAACATCTGTTTTGTTTTCATGCATTTGTTATTTTTTTCTTGTTAATAAAAATCCCAGATACTCATTTGAGTATCCGGGGTCGAATGTCTAGTGGCGTTTCAAGAGGGATTCGAACCCCCGACCGACGGCTTAGAAGGCCGTTGCTCTATCCAGCTGAGCTATTGAAACATTTAAGTCGGCATTGATTATTATAACCTAATCAGCGCCGAATGTAAAGTGTTAATTTGTATCAAATTGACTATAGTAAAGTTTGGAATAGAAACCATTTTTAGCAAGTAGTTCTTCGTGGTTGCCTTGTTCTAAGATATTACCGTCATTCATAACGAAGATGACATCTGCATCCTTGATGGTTGAAAGTCTGTGTGCGATGACAAAGCTTGTTCTATTTTGCATCAAGGCTTCCATCGCATGCTGAATCAGCACTTCAGTTCTGGTATCTACACTGGATGTCGCCTCATCTAAAATGAGCATTGGACGATCTGCGAGCATCGCTCTGCTGATGGTTAAAAGCTGTCTTTGGCCGGCACTGATGTTGGTCCCATTTTCACCAAGCTCGAATTCATAACCTTGCGATAATGAGTCAATAAAATGATGTGTTTGTGCAAGTCTTGCTGCTGCTAAAACTTCATCCATGGATTTATGTTCTGAACCGTATGTGATATTTTCCATGATGGTTCCTTCGAATAGCCATGTATCCTGCAATACCATTCCAAACAGATCTCTCACATTGGCGCGTGACATCTGTCTAATATCGATACCGTCGATCTCAATCGATCCGGACTTGATTTCATAGAATCTCATCAATAGATTGACGATGGTTGTCTTACCCGCTCCCGTAGGACCTACGATAGCAACCTTCTGGCCAGGCTTGATTTCAGCACTGAATCCCTTGATGATATCGACACCTTCCGTGTAACCGAAATGAACATTCTTAAAGACAACATGTCCTTGAATCTTCTCTAATTTTTTCAAATCGTTTCTTTCTATGGATTCTTCAGGTTCTTCCAAGAGATTGAAGATACGTTCGGATGCTGCTGCTGTAGATTGAAGGATATTCGCGATGCTTCCGATTTGCTGGATCGGCTGATTGATTTGTCTTGTGTAGGCGATGAATGTTTGGATGATACCGACCTTGATTGCGAAGATTGGATTGGTTGTGATGACAAGGAAAGCTCCAACGACTGCAATTGCGATATAAGCGATATTTCCTAAAAAGAACTGCATGGGCATCATGATGCCGGATATGAATTGTGAACGTACTGCGCTTCTATATAAATCCTTATTAATTCTTTCAAAGTTCTGATAAGACTGCTCTTGATGATTAAAAACCTTCACCACGACATGTCCACTATAGGTTTCTTCAATATGACCGTTCAATTCACCATAAGACTTTGCCTGGCTCCTAAAATAGTTTTGAGAAAGCTTAACAAATTTTCTAGCAACCCAAAGGCTGAGCACTGTAGTGATCAGTACGATTCCGGTTAAAGGAAGACTTAATAAAGCCATCATGATGAATATTCCGATAATCAGCGCGATCGATCTGAAAATTTCAGAAATGCTTTGTGTCAAGGTTTGATTGATTGTTTCAACGTCATTGGTGACACGTCCTAAAAGATCTCCGAACTGATGCGTATCAAAATACTTCAGCGGTAATCTATTGAGTTTTGCGGATAATTCTTTGCGCATCGAATAGGTTAAATTTTGTGTCATGCCGATGAGCATGAAGGATTGGAAATAGTTTAGGATTGCAGATAAAACATAGGTTAAAGTTATAAATAATGCAATCTCACCAATCGATAGATTGATGCCCCAAACGATATCGATACGTCCTAAAATTAGCACTCCGGTTTCTGGAAGCAATTTGAATGCATCTGCAACCTCTGAAGTGATCAAACCGAGCAACCATGGAGATAAAACAGATAACAGGGATGCTGAAACAGCCATCAATCCTGCAATGATGATTTTAAATGCGTAAGGCTTTAAATATCGTCCAAGCTTTTTCATGGTGCCTTTGAAGTCCTGAGGCTTTTCCATGTAACCCATGCCGCGGTGTCCTCCGCCCATCATCGGTCTAGCTGATGGTTGGTCAGCTTTCTTTTGTCCTTGTTGCTGGTTCATATAAGTTCCTCCTTCGACAATTGTGACGAAGCGATTTCCTGATAAACTGAACAGGACTTCAATAATTGTTCATGCGTTCCATTACCGACAATGGATCCTTGATCCAAGACGATAATCTGGTCTGCATGTCTGATGGTGTTGATGCGTTGCGCAACAATTAATTTGGTAGCGACAACCCTTTGATCCAGCATCTTTCTAAGCTTTTGATCTGTTTTATAATCGAGCGCTGAAAAAGAGTCATCAAAAATATAGATTAAAGGCTTTTTAGCGATTGCTCTTGCGATGGAAAGTCTTTGACGCTGACCGCCTGAGACATTGGTTCCGCCTTGTGCGATCTGATGATCGTACGTTTCCGCCAAAATATCGATGAATTCTGTAGCCTGTGCGATTTCTGCTGCTTCTTTCATCAAGTTCGCATCAAATTCATCTTTGCCAAATAAGATATTATCTGTAATGGTCCCGCTGAAAAGAACTCCCTTTTGAGGAACATAACCGATGAGTCCGTGTAAATCATGTTGTGTCATATCCTTGATGTCGATACCGTCGATGGTGATGGATCCGCATGTTCTTTCATAAAATCTAGGGATTAAATTAATTAATGTTGATTTGCCTGATCCAGTGGATCCGATGAAGGCTGTTGTCTTACCGGATTGGATCGTAAAATTGATATGGGATAAAACAGGTGCCTGGGCGTCTGGATATTGGAAGCATACATCTTTAAACTCTATTTCACCCTTCATTAAGGAAGGAAGAGAGATGGGGGATTCAGGATCCTTGATTTCGATATCCATTTCAAGAACTTCAAGCACACGCTTAGCAGAAATCACTGCGCGTGGAATCATGACGAAAATCATGGTGATGAACATGAATGCCATGATTGCACGCATCGCATACTGCATGAGCGCCATCATCGAGCCTGGATCAAATCCATCAATACCAATGAAATATTTAGAACCGAGATATACAATCGCCAAGCTGGTCATGCCCATGATCAAGCCCATGATCGGCCACATCAAGCTCATGATTCTGTTGACGAAGATATTTAATTTCATCGATTCTTTGCTGGCATCATCAATCCGTTTCGCTTGTTTTTCTTGTGTATTGTATGCACGGACCACACGTAAGCCTGTCAGATTTTCTCTGGTGACCAAGTTTAATCTGTCAACCAGCTTTTGAACGAGTTGAAACTTAGGTAATGTAATTGCGAAAATGATTGAAATCATCACGACTAAACTGATGATGGATACGATTAATAGCATGGATAAGGTCGGGTGTTGTGCAATCGAGAACGCAATCGCACCGATCGCCAAAAAAGGCGCTAAAATAATCATGCGCAGCATCGTATTGACAAATCCCTGAAGCTGCTGAATATCATTGGTTGATCTGGTAATTAATGAAGATGTAGAAAAATGATCCATTTCCTTGAGGGAAAATTGTTCGATTTTTTGGTAAACCGCTTTTCTCAAGTCCAATGCGAAGCCAGCTGAGATCTTCGATTCCATCAAACCGCTGATGATGGTAACACCGATGGATAGGAGTGTCGCTCCTAACATCAATAAAGCAAGTTCCCATATTCTTCTGACATTCGGATCTACACTCGTTGCACTTAATCCAATGCCATCACTGACCAAAAGACCAAGGATCATTGGTAAAAGAAGGTCTAAGCCAGCGCGGAGCGCGACTAGGACGAACACCAAAATGACTCCCCATTTATATGGTTTTAAGAATTTTAATATCTTGAACATCGACTAACCTGCTTTCCAGAAAAAAGAAAGATTATCTGCTAATCTTTCGTTATATGCTTATGGTCAATATAAATTTCTACTTTTTTGTCTTACCCATCAGACTGATTTTATCAAGAATCCGCATCAAGCATTTGGTATCATCATCGCCAAGATACTTGACGACTTCCCTTAACGGCTGATAATATTCTTCTCTAATGGATTCAACGTATTCTTTACCTGTTTGAGTAAGTCTGATATAGGTGACACGCAAATCCTTTGGTGATGTTTCTTTTTCCACATAATTCTTTTCAACCAAGTCGTTGACCTTATGGGTAACGGCTGGCAATGTCACACGAAGTGTCTTGGATATGTCTGAAAGTTTTACCCTTTGGCTCATGTCGCAAAACGCGACACAAAATAAAACCATGATATCCGCATCACTTAATTTTGTATTTGCACGCTTATAAATTCCGCTTCTGCGAAAGACTTGCAGCGAACGATCCAGTTTTTGTAAAATTTGATATTCTTTCATTTTTGTTCTCCTCTTGAACCTTGTTACTGTACCTCTTATTGTAACGCTTATTTACATCTATGTAAAGGCTTTATACTCTATTAGAAATTTTTACTTCACTATAAATTTTTATAGATCTTTAACATTTTCCCAAGTTCTATCTGCCGTTCAGGATCTGCACCTGGTAAAATCTTTTCGATTTGGTGTGCTTTTCTTGCATAATACTCGATAGATTCAGGTTTATTTTTTAAGATTGGACCCAAATATAAATCCTCTTCATTTAAAACCATCAATCCTCTAACAACCTTTAAGACGACATAATAAAATCGATCATGAACCACATATTCGTCAATGATTTTGAATCCGTGATTCAGCAGATACTCTCTTAATATTTCTGTTTTTTCATTGGCTTGCAAGATGTAAGTCTGGTTGCCTTCTGGAGCATGATCCATGATATCTGCGATTAAATACGCACCCATTCCAGCAATAATCGCCAAATCGAATGGTACTTTAACGGCCAAAAAACCATCCGACAGGATATATGTCGCCGGATAGTTTTTTAAATTGTTTTTCGCTTGTTGTAGTGGTTTCTCTCTTAGGTCAGTTGCTATAGCTTCCTTGATGTATCCTTTTTCAAATGCTTTTTGAAGCACAAGTCCATGATCGGTTCCTATATCCAGAACACGGTCATATCCCTTGGTCAGCTCTGCGAGAAAAGAGATTCTCTTATTTCTTGCCATAGTAAAACTCACGCAGTTTGTTTTGTCTGGATGGACTTCTTAATTTTCTGAGCGCCTTCGCTTCAATTTGGCGGATACGTTCACGTGTGACGCCAAATTCACGACCTACTTCTTCCAACGTATGATTCTTTCCATCAAATAGACCGTAACGTAAACGAAGAACCTTTTCTTCACGGTCTGTTAACGTTTCTAACACTTCATCAAGGGTTTGCTTGACCATTTCCTGAAGCATGAATTCATGAGGAGTGAGCGCATTTGGATCTGAAATGAAATCACCCAAGGATGAATCTTCTTCTTCACCGACATGTGCTTCCAATGAAATTGGTTCTTTTGCTATTCTTTGAATATTTTGAACCTTTTCAGCAGTAATGCCCATCTTTGAAGCTATTTCATCCAAGGAAGGTTCTCTGCCTAAATCCTGAATCAATTGTCTTTGGATGCGGATCATCTTGTTGATGGTTTCAACCATATGAACTGGAATACGGATGGTTCTCGCCTGATCGGCAACAGCGCGTGTGATTGCTTGACGGATCCACCAAGTTGCGTAGGTAGAGAACTTAAATCCCTTTTCATAATCAAACTTATCGACTGCGCGCATTAAGCCCATGTTCCCTTCCTGAATCAAATCCAGGAATAACAACCCGCGGCCGACATAACGCTTCGCGATGGAAACGACCAGTCTGTAGTTCGCTTCTACCAATTTGTTTTTAGAGTGTTGAGCACGCTCAACCGCTCTTTTTAGTTCTTCAATATCCTTTTCCGGTAGAACTAAAACGCCTTCAGAAATTTCATCGAGCTGTTCTCTGGCATATCTGCCATTGGAAACGGATACTGCATACTTCTTTTCGTCCTCTTGATTCAAAAGTGGAATTTGTCCGATTTCCTTCAAGTACATGCGTACTGGATCATCAATTTTGATATTGGATGCGATGGATTCGATGTTGATCAATTCTTCTTCTTCAACTTCCAAACCGCTTAATGATAAATCATCTGGTTCAGTGTCTTCCAAGTCAAATTCAACATCTTCTTCGTCTTCTTCAACAACGAGTGTTGAGCTTTCTTCTTCAACTTCCTCTTCTTCAAGATCTTCAGGAGTGATGATATCGATATCCATATCAAGCAATCCCCGTTCGATATCAAAATATGTGTCGCTGCCTGGTTGAGCGAATGGTTCAATATCTTCTAGGTTTAAAAACTTGTCTTTGCCGGCTTTTTTTGCAAGCGATGCAATAATTTTTTCAATATCCATTAAACATACCTCCTATTTTGTGTGCTTCAATAAGACAATAATCTGGTCTCTTTCCTTGATCAGTGCCTCGGTTATCTGTTCTTCATGTGCGAGCTTATCTTTGATATATTCCAAACGTCTTCTTAAATTCGCTTCCTTTATGAGTTTAACATAAGTTTCGATTTCTTCTTCCGATATTGGTAGATTTTTCGTCCAAAACATGTCTTTTAACATGACATTTTCCATAAATGTCCGTTGATCGCCTGTTAACGTGTCTAAAAAATCATTTAGGTCAAGTTCTGTGTGATCTTCATAATAGTGCTCGATTTGAATCCGGATGGTCGCGCTGACGTGATCAGCGAAATCTGTAGGCTTGATCTTATTCAACAATGATTCTGTTGTTTTCTTTGATCTGAGCATCGCGAAGATGACATAGCGTTCCGCCTTGGTATTTTTGTTGTCGATTCTTGGTTTTTCCATCTTTGGAAGCTGAGGTTCAACCTGAATCTCAGTTCTTCTTTTTTCAACGAAGGATTCAACAGGAATATTTAAATCTGTGGAAAGCTTTTGAATGTAGAACGCTTTGATGCTGGGGTCGGAAGACTGGATCATCTGCATGACCTGCTTCCTGAATTCCTTCATGTCATTCGCGTTCTGCAAATTTTTTGACAGTTTGTAATAATCATATCTGAACTGATAAGCATCCGTCGTATATTCTCCGAATAACGCTTCAAACTTTTCAGGTCCGTATGCTTTCACGAAATCATCAGGATCCATCTTTTCAGGAATGGTCAACACTTCAACTTTAAGTTGTTCCTTTTCAAGAACAGGTATCGCTTGATCAATCGCTTTTAATCCAGCGCTGTCGCCGTCATAGGCGACAATGACCGAAGTGGAGACATTTCTAATCAGCTTTGCTTGATCCTTCGTGAGTGCAGTTCCCATGGTCGCAACTCCGTTTTGAACGCCTGCTGCGTAAGAACTGATGACATCGAAGAATCCTTCATATAAAACAACCTGTTTTGTTTTTCTGATTTCTGATAATGCTTCATAGAGATGGTAAAGCAGTAAACCTTTTTTAAAGATGACTGTTTCAGGACTGTTGATGTATTTGACCTGTTCCTTCGGGTTCAAGGTTCTGCCGCTTAAACCGACAACATTGCCTGTTGGATTGGTAATCGGAAATATCACACGTTCACTGAAGAGATCATAATAAGATCCATCATCGGATTGTTTCACGACACCTAAGGATATCATATCAGAGACTGCAAAACCTTTGTCTCTTAAGACTTGATATAAAGTATTTCCGTGGGAAGGCGCATAGCCCAATTTGAAGTGGGAAATGAGTTCATCTGTCATCTGTCTGTTATATAAATACTTTAAGGCTTCTTGTCCCTTTTCACTATTCTTTAAGTTAAATTGATAGAAGGAAGCAACCTCGTTCATCAGCTTGTAGTGGGCTTCATGAGGGTTTTTATTGACCTTCACTTCCTCGATGGTGATGCCTGCGCGGGCTGCAAGTTCAGATGCTGCTTCATTCAAGCTGATATTCTTGATTTTGCGGTAGAAGTTGATTGGGTTTCCCCCTTCGCCGCAAGACATGCATTTCGCAATATTTTTTTCAGGGGATACAGAAAAGCTTGGTGTCTTTTCTTGATGGAAAGGGCATAAGCCCATATAGTTTTTTCCGCGTTTTTGAAGCGAAACAAACTCGCTGACTAAGTCAACAATCGCTGTTTTCTCATTGATTTCATCGAGAAGCTTACTTTCCATGTTTTCCCTCCTGTCTTCATTTATGCGTTATATTTTAATCCGTATCCAAATGGAAACTCAACGATCAACGGATCATAATCATTTCTATTGGAGTTGTATCCGATTTGGCTTTGGTTCTTTGGCCATGTAAAGGATAATTTGCCGGTGAAATCATAATCGCCAAATAGAACATCGGCAATCCCGTTTCCACCTTCAGAACCCGGCAGCCATGCTGCAACAAAAGCATCAAATCTTGATAAATAGTTTTCTAAAATGAGCGGTCTTCCTGAGATCAGGATGCCAATCACTTTTTTACCCTGCTGTTGAGCCTGTTCAGCGACTAGCAAAGCTGCTTGATTGTCAGGATGCGCTGTTCCACCGGTTAAAGTCAAGGTATCATTATCGCCTACACCCTCACTGTAAGGAGTTTCTGTCAAGACGACGACGACAGTCGATGCCGCACTCATGGTACTCACTAAAGATGCTCCCAATACATTTCTAAAGGCATCTCTGATACCAATACCTACTCCAATATCAGAAGCGGTATTGCCTTGCCAGAAGGTTGTCCAACCNNTTTTCAAGAGGGAGAGCGTCATCTGTGTTCTTCAATAAAACCAAAGACTTTCTCACTGCTTCTCTTGCTAAATCCTGATGTTCTATATTGTATAAATAGGTCTCAGGACTTAATCTTTTTAATGGTTCATCCATCAATCCGCTATCATATTTCACAATTAAAATTCTTTGAACTGCATCATTGATCCTGTCAATCGATATTCTTGAATCTAAGACTGCGTTATGGAGTAAATCGATTGCTGTTAGCCAGTCTGTAGGCTCCATGAGCATATCGACACCAGCATTCACGCTTGATATAATTTGATCGCTATAGCTACCTGGAAGCTGATGAATCGCATTCCAGTCGCTGATGATGAACCCTTCAAATCCAAGTTCTTCTTTTAACACGTCTGTAATCCAATATTGGCTGCCATGCATTTTCAAACCATTGATTGAGCTATATGAAATCATGATGGTATCGACTCCAGCTTCAATCGCTTCGATATAAGGCGTTAAATATAAATCTCTGATTTCTGCTTCTGATTTGATCACATTTCCTTGATCGACTCCGCCATCTGTTCCGCCATCACCTATGTAATGCTTCGCAGTTGCTGAAACGCCATGATCTTCAAGTCCTTTGATCATCGATTCTGTCAAATTCATGTGTATCGATGGATTTTCTGATAATCCCTCATAGGTTCTTCCCCATGAAATGTCTTCAACAACGCTTAACGCAGGTGCGAATGTCCAGGTAATACCTGTCACGAGCATTTCTTCTGCTGTCGCTTGTCCGATACGGTAGGTCAGGGTCACATCGTTAGCTGCCCCAAGTCCGATATTATGTGGGAAAATGGTTGCTCCATATAAATTGTTATTGCCGTGAACTGCATCAATTCCATAAATGACTGGAATTCCTGATGAACTTTCTAGTGCGGCTTCCTGATAATCCAAAACCATCTGATACCACTCATCTGCTGTGTTGTTGAAGGCGGATGGATGGCTCCCTCCTCCAGAAAGTATGGAGCCGATACCTGATGTACGGACCTGTTCAGGTGAAATGGAACCACGTTCAGCCTGCACCATTTGAGAAACCTTCTCTAAAAGATCCATCGTATCCATTTTGGCTTGAACTTTTTCAAGCGTGGTCGCTTCAACGATGACATCTGTCGGATCTGGTATCTGAGTTCCTTGATCGCCACATCCATAAAGGATGAAGAGTGATGCGAAAATTAAAATTCCTAAAATTATTTTTTTCATCAAAATGACGTTTCTTTCTCAATATATGATTTCAAATCTTTAATGGGTATTCTAACTTGTTCCATCGTATCTCTATTTCTGACAGTGACTGTTTGGGTCAATGCAGTATCATGATCCACAGTAATTCCCAAATAGGTACCGATGGCGTCCTGTCTTCTGTAACGCTTTCCGATATTTTGAGTTTCATCATAGACAACATCAAAATACTTGGANNCCGCTATCCAATGTTTCATCTTCAAGACCGTTGGTTAAAAATGCCAAGATCAAGCGTTCAACCCCGACAGATGGTTCAATGACATAAGGCAGATACTTTTCATTGGTATCTGGATCTTGATATAAAAGACTTTCTCCAGATTGATTCTGGTGCGCCTTCAAATCATAATCAGTTCTGGATGCGATACCCCACAATTCATCAAATCCCCATGGGAATCTGAATTTGATATCGGTTGTCGCGTTTGAATAGTGACTTAACGCTTCAGGCTTATGATCGTCAAATAGTAATGAATCTTCTTTAAGTCCTAAGGAAAACAGCCAATTCATGCAAAACTTCTTCCAATGTGCGAACCAGTCTAACTCTGTTCCTGGTTTGACAAAGAATTCCAGTTCCATTTGTTCGAATTCTCTGGTTCTGAAAATGAAATTACCAGGAGTAATTTCATTTCTAAAAGACTTACCGACCTGGCATACGCCAAATGGTACTTTTTTTCTGGTTGTACGTTGAATGTTTTTAAACTGAATGAAAATCCCTTGCGCTGTTTCAGGTCTTAGATAAATTTGATTTGCTTGTTCCAAAACAACACCCTGGTGTGTTTGAAACATCATGTTGAATGCGCGGATCGGTAAAAAATCAGTCTTTCCGCAGTTCGGGCACTTGACTTTGTTATCGACGATATAGCTATACATCTTTTCTGTGCTCCAGCCATCGGCAGAAACTTCATGGTTATGATCTTCAATGAGTTTATCCGCTCTGAATCTGTTATTGCAGTTCTTGCATTCTGTCAAGGGGTCGCTGAAACCGCCAACGTGTCCGCTTGCTTTCCAGACTTCGCTGTTCAACAAAATAGAACTATCCAAAAGGACGTTATATGGTGTTTCTCTTTGAAATTTTTTAATCCATGCTTCCTTGATGTTCTTCTTGAGAAGACTACCAAGAGGACCGTAGTCCCAGGTATTGGCAAGCCCGCCATAGAGCTCGCTTCCCTGATAAATATATCCGGTTGATTTTGCGTATTGTACGATTTGATCTAATGTAAACATTGGCACACATCCTTTTAGTGTCTATTGTAAATTTTTTATGGTCGTTTGTAAATGATACTGATAGTATTTTAAAATAAAGTTTTGAATTGGAGTAAGACTGCCGATTTCCAAATCTGAAAGTTCCTGGTAAGGCATGTAATATAGCTTTAATAAGGTAATCGCTTCCTTGGTATCCAAGTCGATGATATCCGTCTCACCTTGATAGACAAGACCGCCTTTTTCGATATTGACACCAATCACTTTTCTGCCGTCTCCAGTCAAATTCACTTCATAACCCAAAGGCTTTAAAATCTTTAGGGCGAAGCTTAAGGCGGAGATGGAAACATTCGGACTGAGGAGGGCGAGCATCATTTCTTGAAAGACGAGCGCGTGGCTGTAATCATCGACAACGAGTTGATCAATGATTTCAAGAATGACTGCAGCGCTTTTTGTTTTTTGATAATCTTTTTTCATCTCTTCAAAATCATGAAGAAGTTTAGGTTCAGATAGTGTCATGAATGACTTTTTCTGGTCCTTGAATTCGATATGCGTCAAATACTGGGAAAGAACGCGTGTCATGTTGTTGATTTTTTGTGAGCCTTGAGCAAGCAATGTTCTTTTTCCTTCTGGTGTATAAACAAATAAGAGTCTCGCACTTTCCTGATAAGGCTGTACCTTATAAATCAAACCTTCCATGATTATTCATCTCCATAGCCTAAGGCTTTAAGATCCTGAGGACGGTTTCTCCAGTCTTTCTTCACTTTGACCCATAAGGTCAGATGAATCTTCGTATTAAGAAGAGAGTTGATTTCTTTTCTGGCTTCGGTGCCGATGTTTTTTATCTTTTCACCATTCTTGCCGATCAGAATCATTTTTTGAGTTGAACGTTCCACGATGATCAATGCGGAAACATCCACGGTGTTCAGTTCAGGATTCTCTTCTAACGATTCAATGACAACCGCGACAGCATGCGGAACTTCTTGTTCCGTATGGAATAATATCTTTTCACGGATTAACTCAGACATCATTTTTTGTTCGCTTTGATCGCTTTTCATCTCTTTAGGGAAGAATAACGGTCCTTCAGGAAGGTGTGGAACAAGTGTTTCAATCAAACGGTCCAAATAAGTATGATCCTTCGCAGAAATTGGAATAAACCCTTCATATTCATAACTTCCAAGATAAGAAAGAATCACTTCATCAATGCCTGACTTACCCTTCAGCTCATCAATCTTGTTGATGACCAGAAACACCGGAATTTTCAATCCTCTGAAATAATCAATGATATGATCTTCAGCAGGTCCTTTTGTACAATCTACAACAAACAAAACGACATCCACATCATTGATGGATGAAACTGCCACCTTGTCGATTGTTTTATTTAAAAGATCTTTTCCTTTATGCATGCCTGGGGTATCGACAAAAATCATTTGATAATCATCCTTGGTGTAAACACCCAAGATCCGATTTCTTGTCGTTTGAGGTTTAGGGCTCATGATGGATATCTTTTCGCCAATCAGGGCATTGATTAATGTAGACTTGCCTACATTCGGGCGACCTACGATCGCTACAAATCCTGACTTATGACTACTCATGTGGTTTTTCATCCAAAATGAACGCATAAGGCAGCAGTCCATCCGGAGTTGTATCCAT
>DOYO01000086.1:0-2057 GCA_003518475.1 Acholeplasmataceae bacterium | reverse complement strand
CTTATCAAGGAAAACAAAGCGCTTCTTTCTGCACAATTGGACAATCCAAATGATGCATTTTCTATATTTGCTCCATGGACGTAAGTGCCATCCTTCAAAAGAATAGCGGCTCCGACTTTGAATTTTGAGTATGGTGCGTAAGCCTTACTTCTCGCCTTTAGGGCTTCTTCGATGTTTTTCATGTTATTTCCTTTCCAAACTTGCTGTTTTTAATATTTTTTCCTGTTCAAGAACCATCAACTTTTCTTCAGCTTCTGTATGGTGATCAAATCCTTTTAAATGTAAGTACCCATGAACAGCCAAAAACCCGATTTCACGTTCAAAACTGTGTCCATAATCGACAGCTTGTTTTTTAGCTTGTTCGATGGAGATGAAAACATCTCCGAGCGAATTATCTTCTGCATCATCATTGATGAAGCTTAGAACATCCGTCGGCTTATCCATCTGACGATACGTTTTATTAAGTTCATGAATTGCATCCTGTGTAACAAAGATCACTTGCATATTCTTCTTTTCTTTGACATTCTTAAAGATACTCTTCATTAAATCCTTGATTTCACTGATATTTTCTTCTGTTTGATTGTGCAAGCTAATTCTCATTGGATTCGTACCTTTCCAAAATGCGTTGTACTAACGGGTGTCTGACCACATCTATTTTTTCAAATTGGATAATCTTGATATCATCTAAATTCTGAAGTAACGCCAATGCCTGATTCAATCCTGAAGCATCTGCCTTCGGTAAATCGCTTTGAGATGGGTCACCGGTGATGACCATCTTCGAAGCGAATCCCAATCTTGTTAAAAACATTTTCATTTGAATTTTAGTGGTGTTCTGCGCTTCATCTAAAATAACGAATGCATTTTCAAGTGTTCTACCCCTCATATAAGCAAGTGGAGCAATTTCAATAATCCCTTTTTCAATCAAAGCATTCGTCGTTTCCGTACCGAGCATTTCATAAAGAGCATCATAAAGCGGAACCAAATAAGGATCAACCTTTTCCTTCAAGTCACCTGGAAGAAATCCCAAATTCTCTCCGGCTTCAACCACAGGTCTGGTTAAAATCAATTTCTTGACCTTGCTGTTTTTTAGATCCGCAACTGCTTGAGCAACCGCTAAATACGTTTTACCTGTACCTGCGGGACCCACACCGATCACCAAATCATAATTTGATAATGCTTCAACATAGGTTCTTTGATTGAATGTTTTAGGATAAATGGATTTACCCTGATCATTGACCAAAATCTTTTTTCTATTTCTATATAAATCAAATACATCACTAAGCTCATCTTTTTCAGCGAGTTTGATGATGTACATCACATCTCTTTCAGTCAGCTGGACTTGATGCTCTGCCAGCTCTATTAAAACAGCAAAAATAGCTTCCAACAACGGTATCTGTTCCGTCTTCGCATCCGTATAAATTTCTGAACCCATGATGGAAACGTTAATACCCAGATATTGCTTGAAAACCAGAAGGTTACGATCCTGTATGCCCACCAATCTCGCGATGGCTTCTGCATGATGAATTTGTCGATTTAATTTCATTAAATCCGCTCCTTATCGTGTATTTATTATACCACAGTGAAAAAAAGAAAAAAGCACAACTGTACTTTTTTACATTTTTTAATTAAAAAACGCACCACAAAGGTGCGAATTTCATTCACTTTACTTTTTCTTTGAGCGTGCTGCACGTGCTGCGTCTTTACGTGCTACACTAGGTTTCACATAAAATTCACGCTTGCGTGCTTCCTGAAGGTTTCCTGACTTAGAAACATCACGTTTAAAGCGACGTAAAGCATCTTCAATTGATTCTTTTTCGCGAACGATTGTTTTAGGCATTGTCTACCCTCCTTCCACGCTGAGTTTGATTAGCCTCATTTATTATATATGATTTTTCAGCAATTGTCAAAATAATTTAAGCATTTTCCAAAGAGAAGAATGTAAGCACATAAAGACATGCAATCTCCGTCGGAAGAATGTTCATTCCCAGGCTTACAGAGATGACATTCTTAGCAAGCAAGGTCATTCTTTCTTGTTCACTGATTCCGCCTTCTGGGCC
>DOYO01000094.1 GCA_003518475.1 Acholeplasmataceae bacterium | reverse complement strand
ACGACTGTTTCAATATTCAATTGGTTTTCAATGACTTGTTTCAGGTGTTTTTTAATAGACTCAATCATGATATCTTCCTTATCAAAAAAAAGCACAGCGTGCTTTTCTTATGCTTACTCGTTGATTAGTACAATCGCTTCATCGTAGAAATCACGAACACTACGATTCAAAGCTTGCGTATCTTCAGTTGATACTGGTGTGAAAGTCTGAATGATGACACCATTTTGAAAAACAAGGAGTTGTGGAGTCGATTCTAAGACTTCAGGAAAATCTACTCTGAAATCAGTGAATCCTTCGAGATCTTCTTGAACATTGAAGTAATAGATTGTGGAGACTACATCATCAAAATTTTGTGAGTAGAAATACTTTTGGAATGCTCCAATATGCTTTTGGCATGATTCACAACCTGAATAACCGACATAGACTAAGACGATTTCGTTCTTATCGATAATCTTATCTAATCCAACCTTGAAGAGTGAACTATCATATTGAACTTGATAGAATGGATGATCTTCTGTGAAATCACTGGTTGCTGTAGCTTCATAAGCTAAGTAAATCAGTTCTTCGTTTGATGGTCTTAATGCGAAAATGATTCCAAAAACAATGACTAAGAATCCAATAATGGATACGTAAGTTNNATGGATGTACTTTAGGTGCTACTTTGTTATATTTGTCTGCCATGAGAAACCTCCTAGATTGACTGCTTATGATTATAGCATATAAACAGTCCTTTATCAATCAAAAATGAATGAATTATTGAGATTATTTTGTAATGTGTCAGTTGAAGACTTTTTGATAAATATCATCGACATACCGTAGGTATTTAGAGATGTCGAATGCTTGATCCAAATCATTTGGGTTCAGAAGTGCATGAATATCTTCATTCTTTATAAGCAATTCTTTAAAAGATTGATGGGTATTAAGGGATTGAAGTGCCATTTTTTGAATGAGATCATAGCCTTTTTCTCGGTCGAACCCTTTTTTGATCATCAGATGCAAGACATCTTGAGCAAAGATNNGAGGAGTGAGAGATATCTCTTTCATGCCACAAAGCGATATTATCTAGCGCAGTGACTGCATATCCTTTAAGCACTCTTGAAAGACCTGAAATGTTTTCACTGCTGACTGGATTCTTTTTGTGCGGCATTGCTGAAGAGCCCTTTTGATTCACGTCNNACTTCACCGACTTCAGTCCTGGAAAGATGTCTGATTTCAGTAGCAATCTTATCGAGTTCAGCACCGATCAATGCGATAACAGATAAATAATTCGCATGTCTGTCCCTTTGGAGGGTTTGAGTGGAAATGTTTGATTCAGTCAAATTCAATTCTTGAGCAGTTAATTCCTGAAGCTTTGGCGTACTTGCTGAATAATTACCGACAGCGCCGCTGATTTTAGCAACCTCAACCAACTTGGATGCCTCTATAAAGAGCTTATTCAAGCGTTTGAAGTCTTCATGCCATAATGCGAACTTAAGACCGAATGAAGTCACTTCTGCATGGATTCCATGTGTTCTTCCAATCGAAGGAGTATGTTTATATAGCAAAGCCTTATCTTTTAATACAGACATGAAACCTTTGATATCTTCTTTGATGACTTGGTTCACTTCTCTTAAAATCAAGGATTGCGCAGTATCGACTACATCCGTTGACGTAAGTCCATAATGAAGCCATTTCTTTTCTTCACCAAGAGATAAAGAGACTGCCTTCGTGAAGGCGATGACATCATGCTTCACTTCTAATTCAATTCTATTGATATCTTCAAGTTTGTAGGTTGCCTTAGATAAAGCCTGATATTCTTGAAGCGTGATCAAGCCAAGATGCATCCAGGCATGTGAACAAGCAAGTTCAACCTTCAAAAATTGATCGAATTTGTGATTCTCGCTCCAAATCTTCGTCATGATCTGACGGCTGTAACGGCTAATCATAGTTTCACCACCTATAGGATTTCTTTAACCATGATCGTTTGTCTTCGATCTGGTCCAACGGAAAACATTCCAAGTTCAACACCGACAAGTTCTGATAGTTTATTTAAGTATTTCTTCGTATTTTCGGGTAGTTCATCAAAAGATTTAACTTCGGTGATATCTTCTTTCCAACCAGGCACTGTGATGTAATTTGGAGTACACATGCTGAAATCCTCAATGTCTGCAGGGATTCGATCGATTTCTTCACCATTCAATGTATAAGAAACTGCGATTTTCAGTTCATCGATACCCGTTAAGACGTCTAATAAAGTGACAGCGAGATAACTCAATCCGCTAACGCGCTTGGTATGTCTTAAGACAACTGTATCCAGCCAACCAATCCGTCTAGGTCTTCCGGTTGTGGTTCCGAATTCCTTGCCGATGGTTCTGATTTTTGTAGCGAGATCGCCAAAGATTTCACTGGGAAAGGGACCGCTCCCCACTCTGGTTGTATAAGCTTTGGTGACGCCTATAGCGCCATCAACAAGCCATGGAGCGATACCGGTATTTAATGGAACTGATGATGCAGTNNGGCGAGCTTGATGTCACGTAAGGATATGTTCCGTGATCCAAACAAAGCATGACGCCTTGTGCGCCTTCAAAGAGTATTTTTTTATTTGAATCAATCGCTTGATTTAAATAATAGGATGTATCCGTGACATAAGGAGCCATAATTTTAGCATATGCCTTATATTCATTGAAGATGGAATCAGCATCAAANNCTTTTATAAAATCTTTCTTCATGGATGAATGTTGAAACTCTTAAGCCCATTCTTGCAGCTTTATCTGTATATGCAGGTCCGATTCCCTTATGCGTCGTACCGATCTTTTCATCACCCTTATTGGTCTCATAAGCCTTGTCGAGTTCCATATGATATGGAAGTACGACCTGAGCGCGGTCAGAGATATGAAGTTTGAAATCTTGGATTTTTGCTAACTCATCAACAAATGCTTTGGGATTGATGACCATGCCATNNAAGGCTATGTTTCTTCCCTTCAATCACGACTGTGTGGCCAGCATTGTTACCGCCTTGGTAGCGAACAACCAAATCAGCTTTTTGAGCAAGGAAATCTGTAATTTTACCTTTACCTTCATCTCCCCATTGGGTTCCTACGACGACAACTCTTCTCATCCTTTATCCTCCATATAGATCTATTGAATGTTAAACGTTATTGAATCTTAAAAATAAAAATTGGTCTCACAACCAAGATGATTTTAACATACTATTTGACTATAGTCAATGTAACAAAAAGGCATATCAGACGATATTTTTACATAATTACGTAAATTTTATGCTTGTTAATATGGTAACGGTTTTGTATAATATTATCAAGGTGAATCTATGAACATATTATTTTGCAGCGGTGAAGTTTATCCGTTCTCAAAAACTGGAGGATTGGCGGATGTTGCTGCGTCTCTTCCTAAAGCGCTAAAAGGTTTGGGTCATGATGTCAAAGTCATCACACCACTCTATCAACAAATCAAAAGCCGTGAATCTGAAATGACTTTAAAAGGCACATCCAAGATAAGACTGGGAGATGTTGAAAAGCCGGTTTCTTTTTATGAACTGAATTATGAAAATGTGCAATATATCTTCGTGGATAACGATGATTTTTTTAATCGACCGAAATTATACGGTTATGAGGATGATGCAGTTAGGTTCACATTCTTTAATTTTTCTATTTTTGAATACATTAAGCTAAGTAATGAGTATCCGGACATCATTCATGTGAATGACTGGCAGACTGGCATGATTCCATTCTTCTTAGATACCAGATACAGAAGTCAAAATGCGGGGTTCCAAAAGATTAAGAGCCTTTTATCCATNNGGAATCATGAGAGCCAATGCGATCAATACCGTGAGCGAAAGCTATCGGAACGAAATTCTAACCAGATTTTACGGGTTTACCCTGGATGGTCCGTTAAAATCCAGACAATATGATTTATATGGAATCTTGAATGGTCTGGATCAAGACTTGTATAATCCTTCTTTAAGTAAGTATATTGTTCGAAATTACGATGAAAATAANNTTCATTACCCGTTTTGCTAGACAAAAAGGAATCGATATCATGATGACATCACTAGAAGATTACCTTAAACAAGGAAAAATCAATTTCATCGCCTTAGGTTCTGGTGATGCCCTTTATGAGTCTTTCTTCACCCAGATGCAAACCAAATATCCAACACATGTCTTTTATCAATCAGG
>DOYO01000127.1 GCA_003518475.1 Acholeplasmataceae bacterium | reverse complement strand
CTCAACAATTTCTATAATAATTTAGCAGATATGTACTTAAGTCTTGCAATCGTGTTATTTGCGATTGATTTATTCATTTTTGAACCGAAGAGAAAAAAGAAGGAGCTACCCAATGCCCAAAACAACGCTTAGCGTTACATCTGAATTTGCAGGAACCCGTCTTGACCTATTCCTGCTGGACCAGCATTATGCCAATCAAAGCAGAAGCTATGTGCAGCATGCCATTAAGGAAGGTTATGCACGTGTGAATGGAGAACAGGTGAAAACAGGTCACAACCTGAAGTTAAATGATATTGTCACCATCGAAGATATCGAAAATAAGAGTTTAGACATCACAGGAGTCGATTTACATCTTGATATTGTCTATGAAGATGATGATATTGTAGTCATCAATAAGCCTGAAGGCATGGTTGTACATCCTGCATCAAGTTATCATGAACCTACATTGGTTCACGGCTTAATTCATCAAATTGATGAACTAAGCTCTATTAACGGCGTTGTACGCCCCGGTATCGTGCATCGTATTGATAAAGATACATCTGGATTGCTCGTTGTAGCAAAAAACGACATCGCTCATCAGGCTTTGTCGCTGGATTTAGCCGAACATGATATTGAAAGAGAATATGTAGCTTTAGTTTATGGACGATTTTCTGAAACCGAAGGGGTCATTGACGCTCCGATTCAAAGACATCCTAAAAACAGACTCAAAATGGCCGTCATCGCTGGTGGGAAGTCCGCCAGAACCCATTTCAAAGTGATTGAAAGATTTGAAAAATATACATTGATCCAATGCATATTGGAAACGGGAAGAACCCATCAGATCAGAGTTCATTTATCCTATATAGGTCATCCGGTAGTCGGAGATCCGATCTATGGTCCGAAGGAAGCTATTGGCTCTACCGGGCAGTTTTTACATGCTCGGAAGCTAACCCTCATGCACCCGACAAAAAAGGAGCTTATGACATTTACTGCCGATATGCCCCAATCATTTAAAGATTTACTTTCAGTACTCAGGCAAGATTCTGCTTCGTAACATTTTTAAAATTCATTTTAGCGACTAGACCGAGTGTGTGTTTGCCCTTTTGTTCATGAACAAGTTTGACTTGCTCATCAACATCCTTGCTAGCACCCTTGAGCAATTCAATGCCTAGCTTCTCGCTATAGTCCTTCATTTTAACCAAGAAGGCATATCTGGCGATGATAGAAGCGGCAGCAACGCTTAAATGTACTTGTTCTGCGCGAACATGAAAATCAATATCGCGGAAAATTAGTGTTTCATCTTTAATATAATTAAAGTATAATTGAGGTGTGCAGAATTGATCAAGAATCACGGGAACTGTTTCTTCCAGCTTGGAAGACGTCTTGATGATGGCTTGATTATGAAGCAATGCCTTTATTTTATTTAGGTTATAACCTTGTCCGACCAACTCGTTATATTTCTCAGGTGGAAGGATGAGTAAAGAATGAATTATTTTTTTTGCTATTTTTGGAGCGATCGCGATGATGGATTTATCATCCATATTCTTTGAGTCGCGAACGTTCAAACTTTCGAGATATTCAATGTCTGAAGTTGTTGCATAAAGCGCACAAACAACAATAGGACCAAATACATCGCCTGTTCCCACTTCGTCTGAACCGATTGCTGCATAATCTTCACGATTTAAATGCTTTTTGATGGAAACCAGTTCATGTGTGACTTCCTTGCCTTGAAGAAGTACTTTACCAGTCTTATAGGCGAGAATATCGATACCGTTGTGTTCAGCATGAAAAAGCAAATAGGGGTTTTTATCCTCTACTTGGTGAAATTGATATACACGATTTAATTTTTCTAGCTCGACATCGTTAACTGATATTGTGTAGTGTTTCATCGGAATTCTCCTAATATTCATAATTATACCACAAATTTGCGAAAAAAGGTGCCTCTAATGAGATTTATGTCAAAAGCCTTGGAATTAAATCAAATCCTCGACAAGATTTCCAAATACGCAAAATCGGACACCATCAGGGATGAAATTATCAACCTTGAACCGATGACAGATCAGGACTCGATTGAGTCCGCGCTGACCGAAACTTTAGACATGACGACATTGATTGTCAGATCTGGTGTCATGCCGTTTCTTGAGGATTATGATATCCATGAATTGCTTAAATATGCGAGCTTGGATCGTTCTTTTTCCATTCAGGAACTTCTATATGTCAGACTGTTTTTATTGATGGAACGAGATATTATCAAATACAATAGAGAACTTGAACGCATAAAAATAAGCACGCTTTCTTTAACGAGATACTTTCAAGCCATCCATTCACATGCGAGCCTGCTTGAATACATTCAATCAAAAATGGATGAAGACGGGCAAATTTTAGATAGCGCAACACCTGAGTTGATGCATATCCGCAAGGATTTATCACGTTTTGATAAACAATTGCAGGATAAATTGCAGAAACTGTTGGTTGACTATAGCCCCTATTTAAATGAATCTGTCATCGTCATCAGAAATGATCGTTTTTGCCTTCCGGTCAAGGATGCTTTCAAAAATAAATTCAAAGGCATTGTTCATGACATGTCTGCAAGCAAGCAAACTGTCTATATCGAGCCAGAAGCGACCCGTCAGATTACTGCTCAAATCGAGCAGTTGAAGGTACAGGAAGAAAAAGAAATTCAAAAAATTGTTTCTTTGATGAGTGAAGAAGTGCATCATGCATACGCTTCTTTAAAGGATAATCTTGACTTGTTTTTAACTTTAGATTTTATTCAATCCAAAGCCTTATATGCAAGAACTATCAATGCGAATAAGCCTTCAACCAATACAAAAGGCACTATTTTGCTGATGAAAGCGAAGCATCCGCTTTTAGATCAAGCAACTGCAGTTCCAATCAGCTTGGAATTGAATGAAGAGATGAAAACATTATTGATTACCGGACCGAACACCGGAGGTAAGACAGTAGCGCTAAAAACAGTGGGATTGCTCACCCTCATGACACAATGCGGGCTATTGATTCCAGCCAATGAAACCTCAAATATCGCAATCTTTGATCAGATATTCGCGGATATCGGTGATGAGCAATCCATTATGCAGTCTCTCTCGACCTTCTCATCTCATTTGAACAAAATCATCAATATGATTGAAAATGTTAAAAACAATACATTGGTTCTATTAGATGAACTTGGAAGCGGAACAGATCCGAATGAAGGGGTTTCCCTTGCCATCGCAATCTTGAACCACTTTAAGAAATTCGATATTAGAATGATGGTCACCACCCACTATTCAGAACTGAAAAGCTATGCTTATGAGCAATCTAATATGATTACCGCATCGGTTGCTTTCGATAAAAAGACATTGAAGCCGCTCTATTACCTTCAAATGGGTACGACGGGTTCATCACATGCTTTCTTGATTGCAAGGCGTCTGGGGCTCAAAGAAGAAGTTGTAGCGGATGCTGAAGTCATCTACCAGGGCAGACAAACAGATTTGGCCAAGGTCATGGAAAAACTGAATGACGAGATGCTTTATCTGGAACGTCAAAAAGAAAAACTCGCACTTGAAATTCAAGAAAACCGAAGGGCGAAAAAGGAACTTCAAGAAACAAAAGACAAACTTCTGAATGAACAAGATCAAATCATCGAATCCATCAAGCAAAAAGAAGAAAAACAATGGAATCAGCTTAAAGATGAAGTGAGAACCATCATCTCAGATCTTCAAAAGAAAAAAGAACTGACAAACCCTGAAATCGCATCCATCAAATTCTTATTGAATCAACGTGCCGATAATGAAAAAATATTGAGATTCACAGATGAACTGATCATTGGTGACCAGGTCTATATCATTCCGTATCAGCAGTATGGTAAGATAGAAGGTATTAAGAACGACGAGTTCCGCGTCGTCTTTGGAAAGTTTGATCTTTATTTCAAATCAACCGACTTGAGAAAAGACCAAGAAAAAAAAGAAATCAAGAAAACTATCCGTCAGGAAAAGCCAAATATTGGTCAAACTCCTGAAAAAAAGGCAACATTTGAACTTGATTTGCGCGGTTATCGTTTTGAAGAAGTTAAGGATGCGATGGATCAAGCGATCGATCGTGCGTTATTATCTGGTCTTGCATCCATGAGAATTATCCATGGGTTTGGCTCAGGTGCGGTCAGGAAGGCAGTATATGACTACATCAGAACATCTCCGTATATAAAAACATCACGTTTCGGTGTTGAGGGTGAAGGTTTGAACGGTGTGACAATTATCACTTTAAAATAGTGCTTATACCTTGAAAAGATGGTATATTTAGCATATAATAAGAAGTGAAAATTATAAAGAAATGAGGAAAATTTAATGATTGATTATCAAGGACAGGCTTATCAAGAAGTAGTAGGACAACAAGGTTTAGTTGTTGTACAGTATTTTGCAACTTGGTGTGGACCATGCAAAATGCTCAAGCCAGTGTTAGAAGCATTAAGCACAGAATTAACAGACGTCAAGTTTTATCGTGTAGACATTGACTTATTTAGAGCACAAGCTATTGAAGCAGGAATTCGCAGTGTTCCAACAGTTGTACTATACAAAGACGGTGAAGAAGTAGATCGTCAGAGCGGTTACCAACCAAAAGAACGCGTTGGAGCTTGGATGAACCAACACAAATAATTAAAGCACGCAAGTGCTTTTTTTATTGACAAAAAAGCGGTATAATATAGGTGGTGATATCATGGATGGATTTCTTTTGATCAACAAACCAAAAGGCTGGACATCGCATGATGTCGTTCATAAGGTACAGAAAAAACTAAATGTTGAAAAAATAGGTCACACGGGTACTTTGGATCCATTCGCAAGTGGTCTTTTAATTCTCTGCCTGGGTAAGGCGACGAAACTTGCGAGTTTGTTTTCCAATCTTGACAAGGTTTATGAAGGTACGATTGTTTTCGACAAGCATTATGATACGTACGATACAACTGGAAAAATTACCAATGAAAAAGAGACCATCATTGATATTCAATCCCTTCAGGAAGCTATTTTATCGCTGAATGGCACTTATGAACAAATTCCTCCAATGTATTCTGCCATAAAGGTAGACGGCAGAAAACTTTATGAAATGGCTAGAAAAGGCATTGAGATTGAACGTGAAAGTAGATCTGTGACAATCTATGATTTTCACATGACACGAATGATTGATCACAATCGATTTGATTTTTATGCATCTGTTTCCAAGGGGACATATATTAGAAGTCTTGCAGTCGATTTAGCTCAGAAACTCGAAACTTATGGCGCACTTGATGCACTGAGAAGGATCTCAGTAGGAAAGTATGATGTAGCAAATTCTAAAAGTATTGAAGATGTCAGTGAAGGGGATCTTATTTCATTAGATTCCTATTTTGAATCCTATCCAACGCTCTCTTTAAACGACTATATGGTCAGACTTGTTCGAAATGGCGTGTATTTGGATGAAAGACAAACAAAAACAAAGGAACCTTTTATCGTTTTAGATGAAAAAGGGGAAAAAATAGCGTATTATGAGGTCATTGGGGAGAATCAATATAAGCCAGTACTCATCTTTTAGGAGCTTCTCATGAAAATTATCAACACAACATTTAATTTAATCCAGAATAGTGAACCAATCACCCTCACCATGGGCAATTTTGATGGTTTGCACCTCGGACATCAGCAGTTGATCGAACGCGTACTATCCTATGATGACACGAAACATGCCATCTTGACATTTGATCCGCATCCGTCATCCGTTTTACGCAAGCAACCCTTCAATACACTCACGCAAAAATCTGATAAAATCGAATTGTTTTCTAGATTCTCCTTAGATTACGCTTTTATTGTTGACTTTGATCTTGCATTTTCTCAGTTAAGCATTCAAGAATTCATCGATTTTTTAAGACAAATCTCTGTCAAAAGACTTGTGATCGGACGCGATGCGCGCTTCGCATATCGCGGAGAGGGAACAATTACTGATTTAAAGAAATACTTTATTGTCGATATCGTCGATGATATGCTCTATAACCACACCAGAGTTTCGACAACTTATATCAAGGACTTCTTAGGCAACGGTGATTTAGGTTCAGCCAGAAAACTTCTCAACAGACACTATAGCATCAAAGGATCTGTCATCCATGGAAACCACATCGGGCACAAGCTTGGATTTCCAACCGCGAATATTGATTATGATCATTACTTTTTACCTCAAAACGGGGTATATTATGTCAGAGTTTTCGTAGATGGTCTCTGGTATCATGGAATGGCGAACATCGGTAACAATCCGACCTTGAATTACAGCTTTGAAAAACGTTTTGAGATTCACATCCTTGATTTCAAGCAAGACATCTATGGAAAGAAGATCGATATCGTGTTTTTCCACTACCTAAGACATGAACTCAAGTTCAAAAACAAGAAAGAATTGATTGAACAGCTTAAAAAAGATGAACTTGCAGTAAGAAAACTAATAATTTAAAAAAAATATGTTATAATGAACACATGAGGTGGTTATTATGAAATTGATACTTGCTATTGTATCGAATGATGATGCGAACAAAGTTCAAAAAGCATTGGTTAAAGACAGATTTTTTTCAACTCGTTTAGCAACCACTGGTGGTTTCCTAAGAGCTGGTAACGTCACTTTTCTCATTGGGGTCAATGATGAAAAAGTCCCTCAAGCTTTAGAGATCATCGAAGCGCACAGCAAGAAGCGTACAAAACTTGTACCAAACACAATTGTCAATGAATTTGGTTCATTCTCAGCCCTTCCTATAGAAGTTGAAGTCGGTGGAGCAACCGTATTCGTGGTCAATGTTGACCAATTTGTAAAAATTTAATAGATATATTTGCATTTTATAAAATAAATGCTAAAATATAAAAGGCGGTAACAAGGAATAGGGAACGCCAACCCATTCTTTAGTTATACGAGAAAGGACATACACATGGCACTATTACAGGCAAAAAAGACTGAAATCATCAAGGAGTTTGCTACAAAAGAAGGGGACACTGGTTCACCAGAAGTTCAAATCGCTGTTTTATCAGCTCAAATCAATCAGCTGAACGAACATTTGCAAAAGCATATTCATGACTTTCATTCTCGCCGCGGTCTATACATGATGATCGGGCAAAGACGCCGTTTGTTGAGCTATTTACGTTCAAACAACGTAGAACGCTACCAAGCATTGATTCAAAAACTTGGATTACGTCGGTAAAAAGGTTGCTTCGGCAATCTTTTTTATTTATTATCACACATTCTTTATACAAAAGCAGTGNNGATTTACGAAACAACGTTAGGTGGTAGAATACTACACGTTGAGATTGGAGAAATAGCAAAACAAGCAGCAGGCGCTGCAATGGTTTTCTATGGAGATTCTACAGTATTAAGTGTTGTAACCGCGAGAAATGAAGCTTCCGAACAGGATTTCTTCCCATTAATGGTAATTTATCAGGAAAAGCTTTACGCAGCAGGAAAAATCCCAGGAGGATTTTTAAGAAGAGAAGGAAGACCATCAGAACATGAAACGTTAACCTCTAGATTGATTGACAGACCACTTCGTCCATTATTCCCAGAAGGATTCAAGAATGAAGTTCAAGTCATCAATACAGTTTTATCAAGTGACCCAGAATGCACCACTGAAATGGCTTCATTATTTGGTTCATCCCTAGTTTTAGGCATCTCTAACATTCCTTTCAACGGACCAGTTGCAGGCGTTCAAGTTGGACGTGTGAACAATGAATTCATCATCAATCCAACACCAGAACAGCTTCTTGTCAGCGACATCGATTTGATTGTTGCAGGAACCAAGAAAGCGATCAACATGGTTGAAGCCGGCGCTAAGCAGGTTTCTGAAGACATTATGCTCCAAGCGATTATGTTCGGACATAAGGCGATTCAGGAATTGGTTGCTTTTCAAGAATTGATTCAAAAGGATTATCCAACTGAAAAAATGGATTTTGATGATTTCGCAATCGATCAGAATCTTAAAAAAGAAGTTTATGCATATGCTTATGATCGCATGATCAAAGCTGTATCACTCTTTGACAAGTTAGAAAGATATCATGCAATTGACGCAATCACTGCAGAAACTGTTGAAGTTTTCTCTAAGAAGTCGTTCTTTAAGAATATCGACGGAGTCAAGGTTTTTGATGAAAAAGAACAAAAGAAGTATCTCGAAATGGTTAAACAAATCGTTAACGGCATCGTAACAGGTGAAGTCAGACGTTTAATCACACAAGATAAGGTTAGACCAGATGGCCGTAAGGTTGATGAAATCAGACCTTTGAATTCAAGAGTTGACGTTCTTCCAAGAACACACGGGTCCGCTTTATTTACCAGAGGTCAAACTCAGGCATTAGGCGTTGTCACACTTGGAGCACTCCGTGAAAATCAGATTATCGACGGTCTTGGCATCGAAGATACGAAGAGATTCATGCTACATTATAACTTCCCACCATTCTCAGTCGGTGAAACAGGACGTTACGGCAACCCAGGTCGACGTGAAGTCGGACATGGAGCATTAGGAGAACGCGCATTGTTGCAAGTTCTTCCAAATGAAGAAGAATTCCCATACACTATTCGTGTCGTCTCTGAAATTCTTGAATCCAACGGTTCAAGCTCACAAGCAACAATCTGTGCTGGTTCTATGGCATTGATGGCTGCAGGTGTTCCACTCAAAGCTCCAGTTGCAGGTATTGCGATGGGTTTGATCATGGAAGGTGAGTATTACACCGTCTTATCAGACATCCAAGGTATGGAAGATCACGAAGGCGATATGGATTTCAAGGTTGCTGGAACTAACACCGGCATTACCGCTTTACAAATGGATATCAAGATTTCTGGAATCACTGAAGAAATCCTCAAGGAAGCTTTAGAACAAGCTCGTTTGGGTAGACTTCATATTCTTGAACATATGAATGAAACAGTTCCAGCAGTACGTAAGGAAATGTCTAAGTATGCTCCAAAGGTCAAGATGATCAGAATCAATCCTGATAAGATTAGAGAAGTTATCGGTTCAGGTGGAAAGATTATCACTCAAATCATTGAAGATAATAATAATGTCAAGATCGATATCGAACAAGATGGCCGCGTATTCTTGATGCATTATGATATGAAGTGGATTGATCGTGCTGCAGAAAAGATTTTATCCTTAGTGAAGGAAGCTGAAGTCGGAAAGATTTATGAAGGTAAAGTAACGCGTATTGAAAAATTCGGTTGCTTCGTAGAACTATGGCCAGGTGCTGAAGGTCTCGTTCATATTTCAAGACTTGCTAAAGAAAGAGTTGAAAAGGTTGAAGATATTGTCAAACTTGGAGATATCATCTTGGTTAAGTGCATTGGAATCGATGAAAAAGGCAGAGTCGATCTTTCTAGAAAAGACGCTTTAGTCAAGGCATAATAAAGATTAAATCATGAAAATGAAGTTCATTCGAGCTTCATTTTTTTTTATTCTTACCAAAAGAAAGCATTCGACATCGCTCTATATACCTTATATCGAATAAGTGGTATAATAGTTATGCATTTGAAAGGAAATAAAAAAATGAAATTAACTGTGAGAACTGAATCACTTCGTGAGGTTAGAAAAGCTTTGATGGTCCCAGGCGTTATCTATGGTAAATCGATTAATTCGATTTCCGTACAAGCCAATGACAAAGAATTCAAAGAAGCTTTAAAGACATTTGGTAAGAGTATGACCTTTAAGGCTGAATTGGATGGAACTTCTCATTTCGTCTATATTAAAAAGGTTTCAACAAATATATTACGGCCACAGGAAATCATCCATTTTGAACTACATGCAGTAGCAGCAAAAGAAATGATGTCCGCATCTATTCCAGTTGTACTGATTGGTAAAGAAGAATTCCAGACTGGAACAACTTATGTCCAGCAGGAACTAGATTTCATCCATTGCGAATTCCTTCCAGGAGAAGGCTTGAGCAAGATTGAAGTCAAAGTTTCAGGTTTAAAGAGAGGCGCGCAGATTCTAGTCAAGGATTTGAATGTCGGACACGGTATCGTGATCAAGGACAATCCGGATACAGTTATCGTCATGATTAGAGAACATGTCATCGTTGAAGAAGCTCCAGCAGTGAAAGTTGCTCCAGTTGTCAACGTTGAACCAGCAGCTGCTAAACCTTCAGACAGAAAAGAAAAAGAAACAAGAAAGTGATTCTTGTCATTACGTCAAGTATATGATATAATCCCTTTGTCAATGTTAGGTGATCGAGCCTGTTTATTCAGGTTAGGAAAGTCCATGCTAGCACATCCTGCAATGGATGTAGTGTTTGTGCCTAAGGAAACAATAACTTAGGGTACGAGAAATCGTAACGGCGGCTGATGGTCTAAAGGAAACTATGATCTAGGCTTAACGTGCCACAGAAACGAGTTACTTAGAAATAAGTAAATGAAACGCGGTAAACCCCTCAAGCTAGCAACCCAAATTTGGTAGGGGCACGTATAGAGATCAAAGAAAATCAATATACGCTACTTATGTAGAGATAAATGGTCACACCCGTAAAAGGGAACAGAACATGGCTTATGCGCATTGGCATATTAAGGTCCCCCGGGACCTTTTTGTTTAAGGAGAAATATGAAAATCGAAATCAACGGAATTCATTTGAATTATGAAAAGATAGGAATAGGGAAACCACTTATATTCATTCATGGGAATGGTGAAAACCATCATACTTTTGATGTCTTGGCGGAATCTTTAAAAAATGAGTTCACCATGTATTTGATTGATAGCAGAAATCATGGGGAAAGCAGCATGACCGATTCGTTTCACTATATGGATATGGCAAACGATGTTGTCAGTTTTATTAAGGCATTGAATTTGGTTGATGTTTCACTATTTGGATTCAGTGATGGAGGGATTGTCGGCTTGATGATGGCCTCATTCTATCCCGGATCCATCAGTAAACTGGTTGTCGCAGGAGCGAATTTGTTTCCTTCTGGATTAAAGAAAAATGAGCTGAATCTGATGATTAAAGAGTATGAAAAAACAAAAAATCCTTATCTCAAGATGATGATTGATGAACCTGATCTCTTAGATAAAGATTTGCATAACATCAAGATTCCTACACTCGTTTTAGCGGGTGAATTTGATGTAATCAGACGTAATCACACCATGAAGATACACCGTCAGATTAAGCATTCAAAAGTTCAAATAATTCCCTTGATGAATCATGACAATTACATCTCGAACACAACATATTTAAAATCGATTCTCATTGCATTTTGTAAATGAAAAATACCCCTTCGACATGAAGGGGTATTTGAATTTTTATAACATGCCTAAAGCTCTAAGGATGATATATGCAATGTAAGTGACATACATGACGACCAATATCCAACCTTCAATTTTCGATATCTTCTGACCCGTTATGGAGAAGATTACCGCAGTAATGGTGATTCCAATTAACAAGACTGTATCAATCAACACATCGTTATTGATTCCAAGCGGAGTGACAACACCGGATAGCCCAAGAATGAATAAGATATTGAAGACGTTAGATCCGACGACATTACCGAGTGCGATTTCATTTTCACCCTTCTTGGCAGCCATGACGGATGTCACAAGTTCTGGTAGCGAAGTACCTAGAGCAACAACGCTTAATCCGACTAGGGTTACTGCTTTACTTGTTCCTACGCCAAAGCCATTGACGAGCAGTTCAATCGCTAGGTATTCTGCACCTGATGTGACGAGATATCCGCCGATGGAAACACCTGCAATACCAATGATGAGCAGAATAACAGCCTTCTTGATATCTACTAGGTGAATATCTTCAGAGATATCAGCATTCTTTTGACTGGCAATCATCAAATACATATAGAATGCAAAGAACATTAAAAGTACGATTGCTTCCCAACGTGCGATTTGCGCATCTCTTTGAAAGAAGATTGCTAGGATTGAGATAAGTACAGTAATACCGATTAAAAATGGGAATTCTCGTTTATTCATTGATTTCTTAACAAGAACAGGCATAACTACAGCACTGAGTCCTAAAATCAATGTAATATTGACAATATTAGATCCTATAACGTTTCCCATTGCAATATCTGCTGTAGCACCAGGAGCGACTGTGAGTGAAGCTGCAAAACTGACAGCAAGCTCAGGTAAAGATGTTCCAAACGCAACGAGTGTTAATCCGATAATTAATGGAGAAACATTGAATTTGCGTGCGATGGAGCTGGAAGATACGATGAAATAATCAGCGCCTTTGATTAAGAAAACGAAACCAAAAATCAAGAATAAAAAATTAATGAATATCTGCATATTTTTTCCCTTTCTATTGTTGACTGAATGCTGAACAGGGTTTCTTTTTAGTTTTATGAAAAAAGAAAAACCATCAAGACAAAAAACAGTCTTGAAGGTCTCGTTACAAGTAAACTTGAAATTAACCGGGTTGTTTAGGCCGTACTGACGATTAATTTAGGGCTAACTACTCCCCTTCATGCATCTATTGTATCACATAAAAATCGTTCGTTCAAGAGATAAAGAACCAAAGATAGTTATTATATAAATCACCCGTTATATTGACTTTTCAGCGAAAAAATAGTATGATTAATAGGTAAACAACTATGGAGGACACATTAGTTATTATGGAAGATTGCAGTAGTAGGGTCGACGATCCAACATATCCGGAGAACAAAGATACCAAGCACTATCTTTTTTTTGGTGTCTTTTTTTGTTTAGAAAGTGAGGAAATAACATGTTAATTTCTATTTTAACGATGCTGTTTCTGATCATTTTATCAGCAATATTTGCTGCAAGCGAAGTTGCTTTAATTGTCATTAGCGACAGTAAAGTTGACGATGATGCTGAAAAAGGAAACAAAAAAGCAATACGGATTCAAAAATATACAGATTCACCAAAATTCTATGTGGCTACGCTTCAGATGCTGATCACTTTGATTGCGATTATCAACGGCGCAATCGCCTTATCAACATTCAAGAGCGAGGTTGTCCTGTGGTTCAATTCTTCATTTTCTTTAATAGAACCAGTCGTTTTGGCAGTGATAGCAGTTTTATTACTGGTATTTCATGTTGTTTTTGCACAACTCATTCCAAGACGTTTAGCAAATAAATATCCCAGCCAAATCGCGTACGCAACTATAAATCTTGTAACATTGATGTCAAAAATCATGTATCCTCTAGTTTGGATTCTTATTCAACTCTCTTCGTTAATCGGAAGGTTGTTTGGACTTGATCCGAATGAAGGCGAACGCAAGATGACCGAAGAAGAAATCAGAGACATCGTTGAAGAAAGTAGCAAGACTGGAAACATTGATGAAGAAGAAAGTGAAATGATTCAAAATATCTTCGATTTCAGTGATACAACAGTTGAAGAAATCATGACACATCGCACTGAAATTTCGGCATTGAATGTCAAATCTAACAAGAGCAAAGTCATTGAGTATGTCAGAAGTGAACAATTTACGAGATTCCCAGTCTATGAAGGCGATATTGACCATATTATTGGAACCCTTCATGTCAAGGATCTTCTAAAATATCTTGATAATCCAGAAGAAACTTTTTCTGTCAAAGCACTTTTAAGACCACCATATTTCATTCCAGATTCCAAAAAAACAAGTGAATTATTTAAAGAAATGCAGAAACAGAAAAACCATTTGGCTGTAGTTCTTGACGAATACGGCGGAACTGCAGGGATTGTTACCATTGAAGATTTGATTGAAGAAATCGTTGGAAACATATTCGACGAATATGATGAGTTCGAGGAAGAAATCAAGCAAATCAATGACAACGTTTTTGAAATTGACGGTTTGATCAGTATTGGAGATGTCGAAGATGCCATTGAGGCTGATTTGCCCGTCGAAGATTATGATACGATTAGTGGGTTCATCTTGGGACAATTAGGTCGTTTTCCAAAAGAAAATGAACATGTAATCATTGAATACAATGGGTTCACCTTTGAAGTCCTTCACACAGCTGATAAAGTCATTACCAAGGTCAGAATCACTAGACCTGAAAAGATACAAGATACATCTGACGGAGAATAGAGCGGGGTATTATGGGTCAACAGGAAATCATTCAAATCATTATTATCGGCATATTAATTTTAATGTCAGCTTTTTTCTCTGCATCTGAGATTGCTTTCTCATCACTTAACCAGATTAAGATCAAACATATGATTTTAAATGGCAATAAGAGGGCGAAAACTACATTAAAGTATGCTGAAAATTTTGAAAAAATATTAACAACATTATTAATTGGAAACAATATCGTCAATATAGCATCTGCATCACTTGCTACCGTTCTTTTCGTAAAGCACTGGGAAAATGCAGGTGTAACGATTTCAACTGCGGTCATGACGGTTCTGGTTTTAATTTTCGGTGAAATCACACCAAAATCAATAGCAAAAAAAATACCCGAACGGTGGGCATTGGCGGTTACTCCGACACTGACTCTATTTGTGTGGGTTCTTTATCCATTCAGCATTATTTTTGGTTATTGGCAGAAACTCATGGGTCATATTTTCAAGTTTGAAAAGGAATCTTCCATCACTGAAGAAGAACTGCTTACCTATGTTAGCGAAGTTCAACAAGAGGGCGGAATCAACGAAAATGAGGGTGAGCTGATCAGAAGCGTCATCGACTTTGATGACTTGAAGGTTGAAGAAATACTTACACCCCGCGTTCAAGTTATCGCCATTTCAGAGACTGACGATTTAAAGAAAATCACACATGCTTTTAAACATACTGGATACTCCAGATTGCCTGTCTTTGATACGAGTATTGACCATATTATTGGCATCATCAATCATAAGGATTTTTATAACCTGGTTCTATTAGAAAAACAGCCATTAAATACGATTATAAAGCCGCCTGTATTCGTTACAGAATATATGAAGGTCTCGCATTTGCTAGCGCTTCTAAAAGAAAATAAAGCACATATGGCAATCGTGAAAGATGAGTTCGGCGGTACCTTGGGTATTGTGACCATGGAAGATATTCTAGAAGAAATTGTTGGCGATATTTGGGATGAACATGATGAGATAATTGAACAAATCGCGAAAATAAATGATACCACATTCAGAGTTAAAGGCAATGCAGATCTTGAAGATATATTTGAAGCTTTGGATATGGAAGAGGAACCCGACTTTGCTACAGTCAATGGATGGGTTATGGAAGAACTTGGCAGGATACCAGTTGTCGGAGATGAGTTCACTTTCAAAAATTTGAAGGTCAGCGTGACGAGTGCGGATACAAAGCGTGTCATGGAAGTCATCATCCAGGTTTTACCAGTCGAATCAAGAGAAGATGAAGAGTAGAAAATTCTACTCTTTTTTTATTTTAATGCACAAAAAAAGGACCAATTAGATTGATCCTTTTCAGTGTTTGTTAACGATTAAGCCTTAGTAGCTAATGCGTTGTTATAAGCAACTTGTGCAAGCATGTAGTAATCAACGAAGTCAGAAAGAGTAGCACCAGTAACGATTGTTCCGATTGACCAAGTGGTAGTCTTAACTAAATCAGCTTCAACAGCACCCATCTTTGTACCAACTAATGCTTCAGTGATTGCCAACATGTTTCCGCCCCATCCTAGTGGATAAGAAGCAGGATTTGTCCAATAACCAGTAGCAGACTTAGTGGCACCGATCTTAGCGCTTGCATTTCCTTTTGGATATGCATTAGCAACACCTGATGCGTTACAATTGAATACTAGACCAGCTTCAACAGCTTCAACATATGCTTTAGCATTTGCTTCTGTTTCAACCCAAGTTTCGATATTAGCGATTCCTGAAGCTGAGAATACAAATGTCTGTGAAGGTTCAGTGTTTTCTAATGTTGGAACATTACCACTTACAGCGATTGTGAATAAAACACCATTAACACTAACATATTTCGAATAGTATGAAGTAGATACTGTTCTAACATCGTTAGTTGTTCTTGTGGTAACAACTGTAACAACATCTGCAGGAACTGCTAATTTCTGTTCGTCAGTCAATGTAACCTGAGCAGTATTGTATGGAAGGTAATATTCATCGAATTGTACGTTCACAACAACATCATCAGCATCAACAACTACCTTGGCAACTCCAACATAATGACTGTGTACCAAACCATAACTAACACCGTAACCATTAGAATAAGATGGTTCGTCTTCAGTGCATGCAACTAAACCTAGTGCAAATAACACAACAAAAAACATTAAAATTAACTTCTTCACTATTAAATTCCTCCTATGAATTGTTTTTTCATACACACTAATTATACTAAAAAGTCAACCTTTTTGCAATGCAGTTTTTAGACTTAATTTATAAAAACGTTTTACTACTTAAAATATGCTTTAAAGTAAACAATTAAAGTATTATACGCTTCCATAATATAGATAAAAATGATACAATAATGAAGCGGAAAGGTTTGTGTTTAAATGAATAAAGCAGCTTTGAATGAAAGACAAAAGAATATAAGAAACTTTTCGATCATTGCCCACATCGATCATGGCAAGTCAACATTAGCGGATCGTCTACTCAATATTACCAATACGGTGAGCGATCGTGAAATGAAAGAGCAACTTCTTGACTCAATGGACCTCGAAAGAGAACGTGGTATTACGATTAAGCTAAATGCTGTCGAAATGCTATATAAAGCCAAGGATGGTAAGGAATATATCATGCATTTGATTGATACTCCAGGCCATGTTGACTTTACTTATGAAGTTTCAAGATCACTGGCTGCCTGTGAAGGCGCTATTTTAGTCGTGGATGCTGTCCAAGGCATTGAGGCTCAGACACTTGCGAATGTTTACTTGGCGATTGATAATGATTTAGAGATCATACCAGTCATCAATAAGATTGATTTACCAAGTGCTGAACCGCAAAAAGTCATTAAAGCTATAGAAGATATTATTGGAATTCCTGCTCAAGATGCTGTTCTAGCTTCAGCAAAACTAGGTATTGGTATTGAAGAAATTCTTGAAAAGATAGTTAAGGATATTCCAGCACCAACTGGTGATGCCAGAGAACCACTACAAGCACTTGTTTTTGACTCTATTTTTGATGCTTATAAGGGAGTTATTCCTTACATTAGAGTTGTCAATGGAATGATTCAAAAAGGAGACATGATTGAATTCATGGCCTCTGGAGCAAGATACGAAGTACTAGAAGTTGGAGTCCATACACCAAAAATTGTGAAGCGTGATATTTTAGGACCTGGCGACGTTGGATATCTGACTGCGCAAATCAGAGATATTGGTACAGTGCGCGTAGGCGACACAATTACCTATGCGAACAATCGTGCAAAAACTGCACTTCCAGGTTATAGAACAATGAATTCTGTCGTGTTCTGCGGACTATATCCGATTGAAAGCGATAAGTTCAATGATCTTAAAGATGCACTGGAAAAACTGAAATTGAACGATGCATCTCTTCTTTATGAGCCAGAAACCTCACAAGCGCTGGGATTTGGGTTCAGAACGGGATTTCTCGGACTTCTTCATATGGAGATTGTCCAGGAAAGAATCAGAAGAGAATTCAATATTGATCTCATTGCAACCGCTCCATCTGTTGTGTTCCATATTCACTTGACAGACGGTACGATGATGATTATTGATAATCCATCGAAGCTTCCAGAGCCTCAGCGTATTGATTACATTCAAGAGCCTTATGTTAAAGCATCTATCATGTCACCGAAGGAATATGTTGGTGCGATTATGGATATTTCACAGAGAAAACGTGGGATATTTATTGAAATGAAGTATGTGGATGCGAACCGCGTACATATCTATTACGAGCTCCCTTTATCTGAAATCGTTTATGATTTCTTTGATAAATTGAAATCTTCAACCAAAGGTTATGCATCATTTGATTATGAAATGTCGGGATACAAAACATCAAATCTTCAAAAGATGGATATCATGCTGAATGGTGAAGTTGTAGATGCTTTATCGACAATCGTCCATAGGGATTTCGCCTATAACAGAGGTAAAGTCATCTGTGAGAAAATGGTAGAACTTATACCAAGACAAATGTTTGAAATTCCTGTTCAAGCTGCTTTAGGAACAAAGATTATTGCGCGTTCCACAATCAAGGCGATGCGAAAAGACGTTCTTGCAAAGTGCTATGGCGGGGATATCAGCAGAAAGAAAAAACTATTATCTAAACAAAAAGAAGGAAAGAAAAAGATGAAATCCATAGGGCGTGTAGACGTACCTCAGGAAGCATTTATGGCCATTTTATCCAACAGTGACGATTAACTCTCGTCACTTTTTATTTTATTATGTAAACCATTTGGGGTATAATAGATATAAGGGAGTGATTATGTATGAAGGGTCTTTACGTCCATATTCCGTTTTGTGAACACATATGTCACTACTGTGATTTTGTGAAAAGAGTTCCGAAAAATAAAGAAATGATTGATACATATTTGACTGCTCTTCAAAACGAAATCGAGAGTTATCAGGATCATTTTCAATCGATTGAAACCATCTATATCGGCGGTGGAACACCTAGCATGCTTGATGTCCATCAGCTTGAACATCTTTTTGAAGTCTTAAAAAACATTCATCCTTCAGAGTATACGATTGAGGTAAATCCAGAGTCATATTCTATTGAGAAGGGTGAACTATTTAAAAAGTATGGAATCAATCGCATCAGTCTCGGAGTCCAGACTTTCAATGATCAATTACTAAATTATCTGAATCGCAAACATACAAAACAACTTGTTTTTGATGTTGTCGCTCACTTAAAAAGTATTGGATTTTCAAGAATCAGTATTGATTTAATCTATGCGATACCCGGTCAAACATTAGAGGATTTATACCAGGATTTACAATATATTAAGGATTTAGATATTACTCATGTATCCTGCTATTCCTTGATTTTAGAAGAAAAGACTTACTTTTATCATCAGTATTTACGAGGAAAGTTTGAGCAGATGGATGAAGATACAGAAGCTAAAATGTATGAAATTGTCATGGAAGAATTGAAAAAACAAGGCTTTGAACATTATGAAATTTCAAATTATGCGAAGAAGGAAAATTACTCAAAACATAATTTAATCTACTGGACTTTAGGAGAATATATCGGTGCTGGGTTAGGCGCTCATGGCTTTGTTAATGGCTACAGAACACAAAATCATCGCGCACTCCCACAGTATTTAAAAAATCCAATCGAAGAGAAAAAGTTTCAAGAAGTTGATGTTTTGCTTCAGGATGAACTCATCTTTGGACTCAGAAAAATCGATGGGGTTTCACTCAGCATGATACATGAGAAATATGGGATTGATGTATTTCAAAAATATCCCCAACTTCAAGAAAAAATTGAACTTGGTCTGATCAAAATAGAAAACGATTATCTGAAACTTACTGAAAAGGGTCTATTCCTTGGTAACCAGGTTTTCATGGTGTTCATATGAAATATTTGTTGAAAGATTTTGAGTATTATCTAAAAAAAGAAAAGGGATCCAGTCAAAATACAATTGCTGCCTACCTCACAGATTTGAATCAATATACACTTTTTCTAGAGAAATATCACGAGATTACAAAACCTAAATTCATCGAAAAAAAGCACATTGAAGGATTCCTTAAAAGTATGAAACGACAGGTTTCCACCAAGAGTCTCGCAAGAAAACTTACTGCAATCAAGGGGTTCCATCATTTTTTAATGATTGAAAAAGAAGTTGATGCAGATGTTGCTAAAGCATTTTCTGCTCCAAAAGTCGAGAAATCTTTACCACAAGTTCTATCCATTGATGAGGTTGTTTCCATCTTAGAACAGGTTGATAAAACGAAACCATTAGGCTTAAGAAATATGGCATTACTTGAACTTATTTACGGATCTGGGCTGAGAGTCAGTGAACTTTTAGATATTCAAATGGAGGATATTCATCTCAACCAAGGGTATGTTATTGTCAAAGGCAAGGGAAACAAAGAGCGTATGGTTCCGATTTCTGATATGTCCATTATCGCACTTAGGAATTATATTGTGAAGTCAAGAGAGCATTTATTGGGAGATTTAAAAGTCAACTTTCTCTTCGTAAATCAAAATGGAAACAGGCTGTCTAGACAAGGATTCTTTAAAATATTAAAAAAATTATCTACAGATGCAGGAGTAAAAACAGAGTGTTCACCACATACTTTAAGACATTCCTTTGCCACTCATCTATTAGAAAACGGTATGGATTTAAGAACGCTTCAAACTTTATTAGGGCATGAAGATATCTCAACTACTCAGATTTACACACACATTAGTCAAAAAAGAATTAAGGAAATATATAAGGACGCGCATCCGCGCGCAAAGGAGGTTTTGTAATGTATCAAAGAATATTTTTAATTGTCTTGGATTCACTTGGAATCGGAGAAGCTCCAGATGCAAAGGACTATAATGACCTTGGTTCCAACACCATCGGGCACATTGCTGAAAGTATGGATTTAAATCTACCCAATCTAAAATCCCTGGGATATGGTAACATAGCACCTATAAAAAATGTCGAAGCTGTTGAAAATCCTAAGGCGTTTTTCACCAAGATTCAAGAAGCATCTCTTGGAAAAGACGCCATGACTGGACATTGGGAAATGATGGGAATGTATATTACAAAACCTTTTAAAACATTTACTGATACT
>DOYO01000035.1:7678-8028 GCA_003518475.1 Acholeplasmataceae bacterium | reverse complement strand
GCCAAGGCTTGTTCCACGATGAAACGGTCACTTGCCTGTACTGTTAGGACAGTCAAGGCTAATGCGGTTGCGTGATCTGTTCTAAACTCAAGAACCAGCGCTTCGGTTGGTGTTTGACTGTTGATTTCCAAGAGTAAACTATCAAGCAATGCTTTTTCAGCTGTTAATTCTGCTTTGACGTTTGCACCTAATAGGTAATAAGCATCCAGTGCGTCTAAAACGTCTTGCTTATCTGTCACTTCAACGGTGATCACCGTCAAGGATAAGACATTTTGATAACTCAATAAGAACGATTCAACGGAATCGATGATATTTTGTACAGCGTCAAGTCTTTGTTGGAGTGCTGTTTT
>DOYO01000035.1:5616-7646 GCA_003518475.1 Acholeplasmataceae bacterium | reverse complement strand
TGCTTGTGCTTCGATACTTAATAAATCATATGCTGCCAATGCGGATGTTACCGCACCTAAATCACTGATCTCTACAGTTTGGGTCGTCAATAGGAGTACCCCTGCATAAATTGTTCTATAACTTTCAACTTCAAGTGCGCTGGATACCACGTGTTCATAGATACGTATATCGTCTAGGTTGATGTAATCTGCTGTATTGCTGATCACTGGTGTAAATCTGATATTCAATGCTTCTGTGATATTGACGTTGACTTCTGAATACGTTAATGGCGTACCCGATATGACATCAATAATTAAATCAGATCCACCTTCCTGGAGCGTTAGCCATACGCCTGGATTGGTCTGCAATTCATACTCTATCTTGAATGCGAACGTAGCTCCATTATTATAATTCAGTGCGCCATGGTAAAGTGTTATTTGATCAATACCATTGATGAATAGATCGCGCGATTCGAAATATGCACCCGTTTTTAATGCGAGCGATCTTGTGTCATTCCACACGTCATATGCTGGATCATTTGATATGTAAACTGCATTGCCATACCAGGTTCTGCCATTCATATCTACAGTACCGGTAAGTCCCGTGTCATAAACATATCCTTCAAAATCCAAGAACTCGCTGTTTTCAAATGCGATGATTTCAGCCAATAAGGAAAGTAATAGGTCTTTTTCTGCCAAGAGCAGATCTTTGGCTCCATCACTCAATAAACCATATGCTGCCAATGCTTCTTCAACTGCTGTCTTATCTGTGAATTGTACGGTTTGTTCTGTTAATGCCAATACGGTTGCGTAATCATTGATGAAGGTTGTAACTTCTAATGCGACTTCTGGATCATTAAATTCCCATTGCCCAATTTCAATCATTGAACTCGAGCCGCCTTGCCCACTTGCGATATTGCTTGCCCAGTAGGCAAAGGAAATACCAAAATTACTAACTATTAAAATTAGTAATAAGGTTTTTATGATGAACTTTTTACTCATGTTGCACTTTCCCATCATCGCCCCGTTAAAACATTAAAATAAGATTTTTTACCTATTTTATTATAACATAAGATTTTTATATTCATATAAACCTTTTTTTCCCCAGAATATATGAAAATCCTATCATTCGTTATTTATTCATGGCATGATGCACCATAACCATGTTTCTTTACAGGTGGATAACCCGTTCACATTCATGTGAGATATCCATAAATATCTGCGGTCTGATTCTATATTCTTTTATTCAAACGCCCATTCCCGCCATCCCGAAACCAAACCATATAAAGAATCCATAAATGTAGAGCAAATAGGTGAGTATATATTTCATTATCACGTAGAATTTTTCACTTTTTTGTATGAACTTGTTACATATGCATAAGATTCCACCTATAACGATTAATGGAAGAAAAAGGATAAAATGCCACAGAACAACAGCTTCAGAAAATAATCTTAAACTGTCAAAACTTATTGCTATGAAGAATGACGATATAAAGATGGGTAGAGCTGCAAAACCAGCCAGTTTAATTATTCGATTATTTTCATTTTTATAAATGAGTAGATCCAAAATCAATGATGTGATAATATAGATGATTGGAACCCCAACAAATGAAAAAACTCTGATATTGAACCCATAATCCACACCAAATTCGCTCTTATAGTACATGTATACGAAGATTGCACCAAAAATGAATCCAAATAAATATACTAAAGCTGTGATAAATATCTTTTTCATTAAATCCCCCCGTTCGCAGTATATGTTAACTATTTCAAAATTGCCTTTAAAACCGAATTATATACAGACGTTAGTACTTGAAACCAATCAAAACGCATCTCAGATCACTCAATGCGTTTGATGACTCTATAGATATCATACATCCAGTAGATTAATCCTATATGCAAGACATCATTTGCTGAAAACCAAATCTGTTGGTTTTCATACAAACTTTCCCCTAAACCGTTAAAGAGATAGACAAAGTATAAGATATTGACCAAAAGCATGATGAGCCATACAATAATCAAGCTTCGATCGAGACTATTCTTGTTCACTT
>DOYO01000035.1:0-5562 GCA_003518475.1 Acholeplasmataceae bacterium | reverse complement strand
GTTGTTTCAAAATCATTAAAGCCATAAGATGCCATCACTGCTTCAATATCAAAGATAAATGTATTATTCTTGGATTCAACCACAGCTTGTGTGATTGCTGTAAAACTTAATGATAAATCAGATAAATCAACTGTTAAGTCTTCTAATGTGTTACCCGATCTTATGAGTTCAAGCATGATTTTATTGTAAATATCAGTCCTAAACCACGCATTAGAGGTTGGATTAAATACACCTTCATCTAAAGCAAGTGAAAGAATAGAATTTGCATCCGATGATCGTGTCATCGATTGCCAGCCATCCACCATCATCATATTGTATAAATAAACATGTCCTGCCCAATTTTCAAAATGCTGAAGCGCCATAGCGCCATCCACGAAATAACTGGTGATTTTAAAGACTTCAGGTGTTCCAAATGAACCATACTCTTGTTTGATGTTTGAACCAGAATCCGTATAATAAAATCCTTTGTATTCGGTTGAATTCATATAGTTAATTTCATTTTGCTCTGTTGCATCAATCAAGTGATAAAAAAACATATTATTGGTCTGATTGCGATAAATGATTTCAAATGATTCATCTTGAACGATATCGACATAGACGTAAGTAATAATCTCGTTACTTAATTCAACATCGTCAGTGGTTTGAAACTGACCTGCAGTGATATGGATTTTATCCTCAATCAAGTCAAACGTATAATACGTGTGATGACCTACAACATGACCATCCCAATCCTGATACATATGGACTTCTATTGTCAAATGGTTCCCATCCACGATCACATCCGCTGTGATGTCACGAAAAACCTCCCAGGAATCCAAGGTGCATGTGAATGAAGAACCTGACGTATCGCATGTTTGAAAGTAAACATCAATATAATGAAATAGATGCAAGTAATAGATATTCGAATAGTTGAGTTGTACTGCTTGATGATCAATGGCTTGATAGATGGGGTCAAGTTCATCTTTTGTGACGACTTCTTGACGAGATGAAATCCTATAATATGGTGTTGTGACAATCAATTGATCAAATAAATGAGCATCGATAAAAACTTTATACATCAAAAATAGCTCATCAAAAGTTAATGGGACTTCGGTAGGTATCGGTTCAGATGGTATGGGTTCAACCGGAGTTGGTTCAGGTGTTTGTTCTACCATCGGAATTGATTCATTGGTGCAGCCAAATAATACAAATAAAAAAAGTACCATCATCAAAGTCTTTTTCATCATTATCCCCTTTTGTTTTTGAAATCAAACCGTATACATTACATTCATTATACGGGATACTTTTCCACTTTGTCAACCTAATAATCTATACCGAATCCTCTTGTTTCATCACCAACTCATTTGTTATCAAACAATCCTCCATGACGTCTTTGATGTTAAATCTTTCACTGGGGCCACGATAAGGATGTTTCACTAAAGCATTCTTACTGCAATGAAGGGCATTGACAGGACAGTGATTGATGCACCTGTAGCATGCAAAACACATGTTTTTTGTCTTTAGAATGCCGTCCTTGATTTCAAAGTTCCCCGTTGGACATAAATCGATACATTTTTTGCATAAAATACAATGATCTTCAATCTTGATGGAATTCGATATCCATTTCATTTCCATCTTCTGATATGGGATTCTTTGAAAAAGGCCGAGTCCTAAAGAAATAGGGTTTGATCCTTTTCTAGTTTTTTTATCAGTTAGAATATGCTTAACAAAACGATTGACTTGTTTGTTTTTCTTTTGTTCTATTTTGATGAGGTTATGCTTGTTGAATGGTCTAAGGATTCTATAATCCGTGATGTTGTTTGGCATATTGAAATGGGCTTGCTGCCTAATCATAAAACCTTTCTTTGCAAGTAGCCTTCCTCCATAAGCCGCACCATCACCGGAATACATCATTTGTGTACAAAAAACAAAAGCTTTCTTTTGATTTTGAATATTCAGTCCGTCAATCCAGTTTCTGATCAGCAAAGGCACATCAGATCCATAGATTGGATAACCCAATCCAATGACATCATAATCATCAATCAAGCGATTGTCATCATGTTTTTTTTCAACCGTAAAAAGATCACATAAAACATTGTTTTCTTTGAATTCATCTTGGAGTTTTTTTCCAATAAAGTACGTATTTCCTGTACCGCTAAATATAAAGATCGCTATTTTCATGTGTTTTTCCTTTCTACTGTCTTCAACATGATTTTATCACGATTTCATCGAAGTGGAGAACTCATTAAAGGATAATTATAGGTTTTTTTGAATACTCAATCCAGATACCAGGTGATGTTTGTATTTGTATAAACGGGCACTTACATCTGACCCTTAACATGTATGCCTTATCCATTACAACTGTTAGGAAAGATCAAAAGAGCTCATCTCTCATTTGAGATAAGCTCGTGTTGAATTCCGATGGGAAATTATTGTTATTTGGGTGAGTGAGTTCTCGTTTTTTCATGTCAATCTGAATAGAATAGTCTGAAGATTGATACTTAACGGATAATTTAGGTAATTAATCTAAACTATTGGTATTTTTATAACGACATCACTCTCTAAGAAATCATCTATTGAAACAATGCTAAGCGCTATGGCTTCACTTAACTTATAGTAATGAAGATCATCCCATATATATAAATCACTCTTGCAACTACCATTCCCAATGTCAATTAACTCATATACATATTGATAGTTTTCATCTTCATATACAACAACTTCAAAATATGCAATATCACAAAAAACCATTTTAGAAGTTTCCAGATAGTAGATTCTTTCAGAGCCAACTTGATCATCAGATCTGTGGATCGGTATTTGTCTTCCCAAAATTGTATAGATAATCCATAGAGCGGTTATTACACCAATTCCTACAATGAGTAATTTTTTCATTTGATATCTCCCCTATGCGATTCATTCTCAATCATAAATCCGTTTATTATAGTAATTATATCATAACAAGGTGATCGATGATTGGCGGTGTAGTTCCTTACACCCGAAATAGGTTGTTTTTCTAACTGCATATTCAAAAAAGCCCTTCCCAAGTGAGAAGAGCGTTTCATATATATTTAGGTGACAAACATACCCGTAATACTGATTGTATACTGAGTTTTTTACGATTTTTACAGTCATTATAACCTTTGAATTGTTAATGACATTATGGACTAAGTGTTTTTTAAACAGATGGTTCTAATTGTTCTTATTCATACAAGTTATATCATTTAAGAGGCCGATATAAAAGCCTGATTTTGAATTCTATAACTCATTGGTGTTATATAGTTTAGAGTTGAATGGATTCTTTTTCATTGATTTTTGACATTTTTTCTTGCCCCCAATATATAATAAATAAAGTGTGCATAAGTAACGGCGGTTATTTAAAGCAATTATATCATGAGAAATGTATCGTGAGCAAAAAATACCAAAACTTATACCAATGTGAGTTGACTTTTTTGATGGATTCCCTAAACTTGTTTTGGACCTCATTTGTTTGGTTCAAATTTTGCTTATTTGCACATAAGTTTTTGAAGATTTTTTTACTTCGTAGAAACTGTCTTATTCGGACTCTTTACATGGAACATCGTGTTACTAAAAATTCAAACTATATATAAATATCAATAAAAAGCCCTTCACACTGGTGAGAAGAGCGTTTCACATCTATATTGGTGACCCGTGTGGGTTCACGAATTTCACCGAGTAACCCGCGATCGACTAGGTCTATCTGGATTCATGCAAAAAAGCCACTTCTGTGGCTCTAATCTTATCTTAATTTTATCACTCTGCTAAAAGGATTTCTTCCATCAAAGTATGAGCTTCATTAAATGTATTTTTATCATTGATATTTGAAATCATAATGCACAACAATTGGTCCTCGGGATAATATGCCATGATTGCTCTGACGCCTGGACCACCACCCGTATGATAATTCTTATTTCTATTTTTCCCGCATATTTCAGTTTCTTCTAGAAATAAACCAAATCCATAATGGGTTTGCTCATTAATTTCAATTTGATTTGTAAGCATCATATTGTAGCTTTCTTTTGTGATAACCTGATGATTCAGCAAACCCATTTGCAATAGATACAAATCTTCTGCTGTTGAATATAATCCCCCACCAGCTCCGGCGATTCTCATATCAACAAAATTGCCATTCCTAATGATAGAACCATCAAGTTCGTAGTTTTTAGCTCTTCCTTTAATAATCTTTTGATAATTGTCAAATCCCGAGTTTTCCATATGAAGGGGTTCAAAAATATTTATCTTGAGATACTCTGCATAATTCAATCCGGTAATACGTTCAATAATGTAGCCTAAAAGGAAATAGCCTGATACAGAATATGAGAAAGTTGTTCCTGGAATAAATTGTAATGGTTTAAATTTGAATAGGTCGATTAGTTTTTCAGAAAATGATGGTGCATGCTCTACCTCATAAAAATCCATATCAAGTTCAAAATTACTAATCCCAGATGAATGTGTTAAAAGGTGCTTCATGGTGATTTCCTCACCATGAGGATAATCGGGGATGAATTTACTTAATGGATCATCGAGTTTCAGTAGCTTTTTTTCAACTAGTTGCAAGATTGCTATTGCGGTAATTGTCTTTGTGATTGATGCAATTCTCATTTTGGTTTGAGGGGATATAAGAACATCGAGTTCAAGATCAGCAAATCCATAACCTTTTGACAATAAAATTTTTGATCCATATGAAATCAAAACAGTGCCATTGAACGCTTTATCAAGCAACATTTTATCTACTTTCTTAATGCGATCATCAATCATCGTTCGTCTCCTTTAGTTTTTTTTAGTCATAGAATAGGTGTTTTTTTACATTTATTCTAACATATATTCGTTTAAATGAGATAATCATTCATTGTAACAAAAAAGAGGAAAAAATTTTCTCATTAAGGTGTACAAGAAAAATCCATAGACTCGCTAAAAAATCTTACTTGGAATATCGCTTTATATAGATGAACAGACCTCAAATTTTCTTCATTAAAAGAATGCGGTCCTTTGGTAAATGTGGTGCTCTTTGAAACCCATCTATTGCCATGACCTCAAAACTATCAAATCGTTGAACCCAAGCTTCCGTCGATAGATTATAAGACCTGATTACACCATTGATTTGATAGGTATTTTCATCAATCAGTTCCATCTTTAGTTTCTCAATTAAAGATGAATCTAAAAAGAAATTGATTTTAAGCAATAATAGACCGTTACGTTTTAAAATTCTTTTCATTTCCTGAATGATGCCTTCTGACAATTCTTTAGTAATAACATCTAGAAAGTTAGAACAAATCATCCCATCAAAGGATTCATCTTTAATCGTCTTCAAAAAGGATTCATCTGCATTATAGAAGGATAACCCTGTGATTCCGGATAATTGAATAGTTTGCTCAGCAAAATTGATTGCATTTTTCGATGTATCAAAGCCAACACCACTTTTCATAGTGCTACCTAAACACTTAGCCCCCATTAAAGAGGTTCCCGTGCCACACCCAACATCTAAGATATCTTGACATGTATCTCCTATCTTTTTTAGATACTCATCCAAAGTGTTTTCTACTTTAACTTCTTTTGGGTTGATCT
>DOYO01000036.1 GCA_003518475.1 Acholeplasmataceae bacterium | reverse complement strand
GAACTTCATGATAAAATCTATGTAGAAGAATATCAGTTCATGATTCTTCAAAAGGAGTCCACACTATGAAGCCTACCATTCGCGATGTTGCGAAAAAAGCGAACGTGAGCGTTTCGACTGTTTCTCGTGTCATCAATGAAAAGGGATATGTGCATGAAGAGACTAAGATTGCAGTCCATAAAATCATCAAAGATTTAGGATTCATTCCCAATCAATTGGCGAGAAGCCTTACCAATAGAAGTTCAAAAATCATCGGAGTAATCGTTCCTCACATCGGACCGACTTTTTATGGTGAACTTCTTGAAGGCATTGAAGCTCAGGCTGCTGCTTACGGATATAAAATCATGTTTTGCCACACCAAAGACGATCCTGAAAGAGAACTTGAATACTTGATGTTCTTTGAACAATATAATATTGAAGGTTTGATCATCGCATCTAACTTCTCCAATCGCGACAAACTTGCCGAACTCCACATCCCTGTCGTTACCGTTGACCATATTTTGGATGAAAATATACCCTCAATCACTTCTGACAATGTCAAAGGCGGCGGTTTAGCTGCAAAGAAACTGATTGAAACAGGTTGTAAAAACATTTTGCTGTTCAGAGGTCCTTCATTTCTTCTCACCACCATGGAAAGAACGATTGGTTTCTTGAATGAACTGAAACCTCATGGACTTTATGCAGATATCTTCGACTTTGACTTGGTTAATCCCGATGTCAAACTGATTGAAGAAATTCTTAGAAATAATCCTCAGGTTGATGGAATTTTTACATTCTCCGACACCATTGCCTTCGCAACCTTGAACATCCTGCAGAGACTAGGAAAGAAAGTTCCTCAGGATGTGTCCTTGATCGGATACGACAATATTCCATTTTCCAAATGGGTGACACCATCCATTACGACAGTGCATCAATCTGTGAATTTCATGGGTAAACAATCCTTCATCAATCTAACTAGACTGATCAGAGGTGTGGAACTGGATAATCTTCATGACATCATCGATGTCAAATTGATTGAAAGAGAAACTACTAAATCATCCTAAAGAAAAGAACTTCCAAAACGGAAGTTCTATTTTTTATGGATCAAAATCATACCTGATAAAGGACCGAGTTTAGGTTTGATATAGTATTCAAACTGATCTTTTTTTCCTTTGATTGTCTTCAGTTGAGTGCCATTATATTGATTGCTGCCAAAATAAATGTCTTTATCGCTATTTAAGATTTCTTCATAGCGTCCTGACTTTGGAACTCCGATTTCATAGGATTCATGAACATTAGGTGTCATATTGAGAATGACGACCATGGTTTCCTTATCACTTCTTCTGATATAAGCGAAGACGCTTTGGGCGCTATCATTGACAACAGACCATTCAAATCCCTTTGGATCATGATCATATTGATAGAGTGCTGGATGATGGAGATAAACCTGAGCTAGATCTTTGAAGAATCGGTTCGCTTGCTGATGTGCTGGGAAGGAAAATAAATTCCAATCTAGTTCCTTTTGAAATGCCCATTCTGAGAAGGATGCGAATTCCTGTCCCATAAATAAGAGTTTCTTTCCTGGATGTGTCATCCATAAGGTCAACAGCAGTCTCCAGTTCGCCATTTTCTGAAAGTAATCTCCTGGCATCTTGTTGACTAAACTGCCCTTCATGTGCACGACTTCATCATGTGAGAATGGAAGAACAAATTGCTCATTAAAGGCATATACCAGTCCAAAGGTAATCTTATCGTGATGATACTGGCGGTAAATGGGATCTTCCTTGAAGTAACGCAATACGTCATTCATGAAACCCATGTTCCATTTATAGTTGAATCCGATGCCGCCTGTGTCAACCGGATGGGTGACATAAGGAAAATCGGTGGAGTCTTCTGCCATGAATAAAACGCGGTCATCCTTGCCAAACAGATGGAAACTAATCTGGCGCATAAAGTTCACAGCATCCTGATTCACACCTTTGGATTTAGTTCCCAAATAATAGATCAAATTGGAAACCGCATCGATGCGGTATCCATCAACATGATAGTAATCCATCCAAAATGTCAATGCGGATAACATAAAGCTTCTGGTGATTCCTTTTGAGAAATCAAGGTTGTCTGTACCCCAGGTGACGTTCTCTCTTCTATCTTTATCATTAAACTCAAAAAGAGGTGTTCCATCAAAGAAGGATAATCCATGAGCATCCTTGCAGATATGACCTAAGACCCAATCCAAGATTACACCAATGCCTGCTTGGTGCATCTTATCAATTAAGTACATCAGATCCTTTGGAGAACCATATCTTGAGGTTGCTGCAAAGTAACCGGTTCCCTGATATCCCCATGAATCATCTAACGGATACTCATAAATAGGAAGCAACTCGATATGGGTGAATCCCTGGTCTTTGACATAAGCTGCAAGTTGGTCAACGATTTCGTTATAAGGGATGAATGCTCCAAACTTTCTCTTCCAGGACCCCAAATGAACTTCATAAATCAATAAAGGCTCTTGATAACTCTTCTTTTTCGTATAATTCCATAAGGAATCATTCCACGCGTAGCCTTCCATATCATAAACCTTGGATGATGTGAGCGGTCTGATCTCCGATGTGAATCCAAATGGATCAGCTTTATAAATGATTCTGTTTTTTTGCGTATGAATTTCATATTTGTAGATTTCATATTCCTGATTGCCAGGAATTTCAATTCTAAAAAATCCCATGTGATGGATCTTCGTCAAGACATGTTTCCAACCTTCATAATTATTGAATGAGGAAATGAGTCTGACTTCTTTGGCATTTGGAGCGTAAACCGTGTACTGTGTTGCGTAAACGGCTCCTTGCTCATCTTTTAAGAGATGGGCGCCCATCCATTCATAGAGATTGCTGGATCTTCCAAGAAGGAATTCATTGACATCAAAATCGGATATGAGACGCATTGTTTTTCTCCTTATTTTTTAATATGTACAATATAGATACCTGGTTGGTCCACATAAATGTATGAATCTTCTGAAAGTGCTTTTTGAGAGGGGAATATGAGTTCACCATGCATCAATGGAAGTTTTTCTAAATCAAAATAGTTTTTTATGTAATGAACAAGTATTTCTTTTTTGTTTTCCAGTTTATAGATGATGACATTGTTTTCTCTGGAAATGGTGATTGAATTGTTATAAGAAGTTTGTCTGTATAAACTATATTTTTTTCTGAGTTTTAGTAATTTTTTTAGCTTGTTGACGCTTTCTTCTTGTACATGCCAATGGATCTGATTGATAGCATCCGGACTGTTATAAGAGTTTTCAACGCCCTTCTTTGAACGATAGAATTCTTGTCCTGCATGATAGAAAGGTACGCCTTGCGCGATTGCGATTAAATGATTCGCTAAATCTTGGCAGATCTTAAAATCAGGATTTTCAAAGCCACATGATAAAAGCATTTTATCGTAAAAAGTTAGATTATCATGACATTCCACATAATTAATTGACTGATTGGGTGAAGTGAACATGGTTGGCGAGCCTACCATGGCATCCATCGCCTTATACATCAGGTGTTTGTTTCCCATGGCGAATCCGAGCTCTGGACCATGGAGTTCACCCTTCATCGTATTTCTGAAGAAATCATTAAACTGAGCAAATCCCGGAAACATCGCTTGATTTCCTAAATTGGGTCTTTGTCTTGCTGGAACTTCAGTCAACATGTTCCAACCTTCTCCATAGAGCATGATACTTGGATTGATTGTTTTAAGTTCTTTTTCTATCAGATGCATCGTATCCATATCCATCAATCCCATCAGATCAAATCTGAATCCATCAATTTGGAAATGGAGCGCCCAATGCTTTAAGCTATCTACAATCAGCTTTCTGACCATGTAATTTCTNNCATCCATATTGATTCCTAAGTTTAATCGATGCGCCTGATTAATCAATTTCTTAAAGCTGTTGATTCTATCATAGGGGTTTTTTGGATCCTTGCTGAACCATCCTTCAATCGAGAAGTATTGGCTTGGATTATATCCCCAGTTGTATTTTAAATCCTTATCTAGATCATCAACATCTTCGAAATCAAACACTGGAAGAAGCTGGAGATGTGTCATGCCAAGCTTTTTAACATAATCAAGGACAGATCCGCCAAGTAATTTGCTATGCTCGCTCATGCCCTCAAACAAACCCTTGGATTCAACATCCAGATGCATGGTCATATCTCTGATGTGACCTTCATAAAGAACTGCATCGACATAATCTTTTAGATGAATGGGTGTTGGTTGGATAGGCAAGGTTTGGTTCCAGTCGATAATATGGCTGCCTGAAATAGATGCTGCTATTGTATAAGGATCCCTAACTTCTTTAAATGTATCAACCAAACGAACTAGGTAATGATAAGTTTTTCCTTCAATATCACCTTTTATTTCAGCATGCCAAACCGGTTCATGGTAATCCATCGGATACTTGATATCATCGATGACAACATAAACTTCTTTGGCTACAGGTGTAAATAAAGTGAACGTAGATTGCTCTTTAGTGTACGTACATCCAAGCTGTCCATCATATCTGTAATGGTGTTCAAATTCTTTTGTAAGGGTAACAAGTCCGATTTCAAGCGGAAACTTGACATGATTGATTATTATTTTGTCGTTTTTGTGCAAAGCGATAGGTTTAGTTGACATAAAAAACTGATTAGAACCTTCGTTCTTAAACCAGTTCAGTGTATTGTCTTCCAATTCGATTTGATAAATATAAACGTCACTCTCGATACGAATCAGAGTTAAACTATCGATAAATACTCTCATTTTATATGTTCCTTTAGCGTGTCAATGATGATTGGTTGATTATTTAACTCTATTTTACCATGTTCAACGACAATATCTTCGTCATTGATAAAATTCGTGTAGTTGCCATCAATCAAAGGAACTTCAACAGATGTTGCACCTTCAAGATTGAAAATCCCAACTAAAAACTGATTTTGGTAAGCATAAGACATCACAGCAACATTGACGCTATGGATTAAATTAAAATTCCCGAATGAGAAAATGGGTTGTTTTTTTAAGGATGATAATCGTTTTATAAATACTTCGATGGAATTTTCTGAATTCCAAGGGATTAAATCAATTTCAAATAAGGATGGCTTTTCAAATATTTCGTGTTCCTGCCCCGCATAAATAAAGGCTGGACCTTTCAAGAAAAACATCAAGGCCATCATCTGCATGAAATGAGCATGATCTCTGACTTTGCTTCTTAATCGTTCTTGGTCATGATTTTCAAAGCTTCTGAGCTTAATATAATTATTTGGATAAATGACATCCTGGCGTGCGATTTCCTCAAGCCATCTGGATAGCTTGTTTGGGTTTTTCAAGTATTCATTCATGTAACTAAAGATGTCATAGTCGTAACAAACATCAAATGCCTGATACATTTCAGAATCACTATAACATTCATAACCATGATCGCGCAGATATTTGATGAATCCCGGTTCCACAGATTCAGAGAGCCAAATCAGGTTTGAATTGATCAAATCAATCTTTTTTCTCGCTTCCATCCAAAAATCGAGGGGGAGGAGCGGCGCTACATCGCAGCGGAATCCGTCAACCTTGCTCGCCCAAAACTTTAGAACATCAATCAGATAATTCCAAACATCCCTCTTCTTGAAATCAAGATCCGTGATGTCGCTCCAATCTCCGATCCTATTGGCAAATTCACCCTTGTCATTCTTATAAAACCAATCTGGTTTTTCTTTGACAAGTTTGGAATCCCTTGAGGTGTGATTGAAGACGATATCCATCATCACCTTCATCCCTCTTTTGTGCGCTTCATCAATCAATAAGATAAAATCTTCATAGGTGCCCAGTCCTGGATGGATTTCCAAGTAATCAACAATCGAATATGGACTTCCTTGTTGGCCTTTTCTTGCTTGCTCGCCAATGGGATGAACAGGCAATACATATAAAACATCGACTCCCATCGCATGAATGCGGTCTAAATCCTTGATCACACCGATAAAATCGTGCGATTTGGAATGTTGTCTCGGGAATACCTGATAAAAGGTATAAGATCTTATTTCTGTATTGGTTTGTCTTGCCATTGTTTCACATCCTTATAATGCTATTTTTGTAAGTTTCCAAATATCATTATTGTACTGTTCAACGGTCCGATCTGAGGTAAAGAATCCTGAATTTGCAATGTTTGAAATAGACATCGCCAACCAGCGCGTGCGGTTTTTATAGGCACTATTGGCAACTTCGTGAGCCTTTACATAAGCATCAAAATCCTTCATGACAAGGAAATAGTCACTATTCAGTAAAGCATTCAAAATGTAATCGAAATGCTGAGGATTTGGATTGAGTTGTCGGATGAAAGAAAACACTTTGTGAAGTCTTGGGTCCTGGTCATATATTTCACGTGGCTTGTAGCCGTTGAATGTATAAAGTTTGGTAACTTCTTCTGCAGATAGACCGAAGATGATTTCATTTTCAAAACCGGCTTTTTCAACAATTTCGACGTTTGCGCCATCCATCGTGCCGATGGTGATTGCACCGTTCATCATGAACTTCATGTTGCCTGTTCCACTGGCTTCCTTAGTTGCTGTGGATATCTGCTCAGAAAGATCTGCTGCTGGCATGATGTATTCTGCATAGGTTACATTATAATTTCTGACGAAAACGACCTTGAGTAAATCTTTGGTTTCTGGATCATTATTCATGATTTCCGAAATCGTATCAATCAATTCAATGACATATTTCGCCATTGTGTAGCTTGGAGCCGCTTTCGCACCAAAAATGAATGAATGTGGATGGTAGTTCGCTTTAAATTGCGCATCACTCTTCAAACGCTGATATACATAAATGATATGAAGCACATTCATCAATTGACGCTTGTATTCATGAAGTCTCTTGACCTGGATGTCAAAAATGCTGTTGACATTAAGTTCAATACCTTGTTCTTTATAAATACGATCAGCAAGTGCTTGTTTTTTAGCCTTTTTCATCAAATTGACCTTGTTTTGAACATCTCTGTCAAAACGGTATTGGTCAAATTTAACAAGTTGTGTTAGGTCTTTACGCCATGAATCCCCGATTTTTTCATCAAGAATTTTGACAAGTTCGTGGTTAGTGTGAATCAACCAGCGTCTATGGGTGATACCATTCGTTTTATTATTGAATTTGAGCGGATATAAATGATAGAAATGCTTCATTTCGGTATTCTTCAGGATGCT
>DOYO01000101.1 GCA_003518475.1 Acholeplasmataceae bacterium | reverse complement strand
TGATCGAGCTTATTAAATTCATGATAACTGATTAAAGGCTTTTTGATTTGATAATGATTCAATAGAACGCCCGATGTTCTCGTATCCTCACATAAAATCGCGTCAACCCCATTCAAAATATCAATCGCCCTGAAGGTGATATCCTTCAGATTGCCGATTGGCGTTGAAACGATATATAAGATAGGTTTTTCTTCCTTAAAGCTTTTTTGCATTAGTGGTTGACAATCCTCTTCGCGCGCTCTCTTAAATCTCTTTCGCTATAGACAAGCGTCATGAGCTGTTTCTTTTTCGAATCTTCTATCTTAAACTGTTCACGAACGTTTTCTAAAAAGAAATGCTCGAGCGTATTGTAAAAATCATCTGACATGGCAACCTTGAGGAGATTTAAATACGCGATATTTCTGACCGCAGGGCTTGCTTGATTGAAAAATTCAATCGTTCCAGGCAAATCTTTTGATAAAGAAAAATGATATTCGGAAACGATTCCGTCACCAACCTCTGCAAGCATCATGTTCAAAAGACGCTGTTCAACCACTGTGGGTTCACCGTCAACAGAAACCATGTGCATCGCCAGGTCTAGAAATTTCAATTTTTCTTTTCTTGTCAATAAGCTGAGTAACATATTATCTACCTCCGTATATATCAACCATTTCTTTGGTTAAGATATGCTTTCCGCAATATAAAATCAATGGGGGTTCCAGTTTCATTCCGGATTGTCCGTTTTTAATGGCTTCAATCAAGACATGATTGGCTTTTTGATCGAGATAAGGATGGACAAATCTGACACGCTTGATTTCAAGCTGATAGGTGTTCATCACTTCAACAATTTCAGCGAAGCGGTCTGGACGGTGGATCATAAAGAAATGTCCTCCATATTTAAGTACCTTCGAAACGCTTTCTATGAGTTCATTTAAATTGAGCATCACTTCATGTCTTGCAATCGTAGCATCTTCATCATCGTTGACATTGGATGTTTCATTCACCTTGAAAAACGGGGGATTGCTGACAATGCAATCGACATCTTTATATTCAAGCGTTTTGATATCCTGATGGATACATGAAAGCTGATTGTCTAATGCGTTTAATTTGATGTTGTGTAAAGCGGCAAGATATCTGTCTTCTTGAATTTCAACACCGATAATCTGAGCCTTGGTCTTTTGACTCAAATAAAGCATGACTGCTCCAGCTCCTGTGCCAAAATCCATGACCAGCTTCGTTTTTGCCGGAACCTTAATAAAATGTGCGAGTAAAATCGTATCCAGATTGAATGCTTGTCTGGATTGCTGCTCAATCCAGAGATTCGTGCCTAATAAGGTGCGCAGCATGATTTATACTCGTTTCAGGTCAGCGAGGGCAAGCCATTCGATACCGCCGTTATCGACGTATCTGACCTTGACCTTTTGTGCGATGATATTTAAATCGAGCACGTTCGCCATTCCTTTTTCTGTTTCAACCTTTTCATTGACATCCGGCATAATCTTCTTCAATTCCGTATAGACTTCATCTTCATACTTGATGCAGCAAAGAAGTTTTCCGCATACTCCTGATATTTTTTGAGGATTGAGCGCGATATTCTGATTTTTAGCCATCTTGATCGACACCGTATCAAATTCACCGATGAACGTCGTGCAGCATAAAATCAAACCGCATGGTCCGATTCCGCCAATCATCTTGGCAGCATCTCTCGGTCCGATTTGTCTCAGTTCGATTCTCGTATGATAGATTTCACTCAAATCTCTCACGAGATTTCTGAAATCTACACGATTTTCAGATTCAAAATAGATGAGCAATCTCTTTCTGTCTAATGTGTATTCAGCGCCTAAAACCTTGATTTCAAGCTCATTTTGAACTGCCAATTGCTTTGACTTTTCAATAATTCCCGGTTCCAAGGTCTGATTATATTGATCTTCCTTGATGTCTCCGTCTGTCGCTCTTCTAATGATCGGCTTCAATTCACTGGTCAAATCTGTTTCAACGATTTCCTTAAACAGATAAACCTTTCCTATTTCAATGCCTCTTGAGGTTTCTACAACCACGAGGTTTTTAGCTTCTAGTGTTAATCCCTCATAAGAGAAATAATATTTTTTTCCTGCTTCTTTAAATTGAACTAAAGCAACTTTCACTGTCTCACCTCTTCTTCTCTAAAATATAAGCCAAACGATCTAAAGCCAATTCCAAATTAATGAAATAGGTCTGCTGTTCCATAATGCTTTGAATGACTTCAATAATTTCATTGATGTCCTTAATTTGAAGCTTGTTGCTTTGAACTTGAATCTGCTCTCTTAAAAATTCATATGTGATTTCCTGATGAGCGCGGTAATGAATGAGGTCTAGGAAATATAGAAGAATCAGTTCAAGAAAGCTCTTGAAGAAATCGCGATCCTGAATCAGGAATCCACCTTTTTGAGCGAAGTACAAGGGATACGATGCATCCTTGTTTCCCCAAAGGTTGACAAGTTCTTCAATAAAGGTAATCATTTGGATGAAGTTTGGATTTTCAGCCAAAGCCATTGCTTCATCGATATTTTTGGTGATATAAGGCGCGAGCGTCGCAACCTTTTCATCAATTTCATTGCTGATGAGTGCTTTTTGCAAATCCAGTTCATCAATGCT
>DOYO01000041.1 GCA_003518475.1 Acholeplasmataceae bacterium | reverse complement strand
AACCATAATCTCAATTTTTTCATTTTTTTACCCTCTCTTTATCTTTTCATCTACAGTATATAAATATCTTGTGTCAAAAGTATGACGTGGTTGTGACATAGTTGTGACATTTTTCAAACATAGACTGATTGATTTCTTTATATGATTCGCATGATAATGTCCCAATTTAAAAAAGTGCAAAAAAAAAAGGCGATTGCTCGCCTTATACGTGAAATCTGCGTTTGAATTCTTCTCTGCTTGATTTTGAAGGTAGAAAGACGATCGCCAGAAGTGTGATGGATGAATAGGAGAAACAAACAAAACTTGGCCAACTGACTGTCGTGAACTTGAGCAGATCGAGCAATCCCGGCAATAAGCCGATGATGGTGATGATGATCAGACTTGCAAAATAATCATACCAATGCTTTTTATTCACCAAAGTCAAAATGGAAATCAATAAAATGTTACCGATGATTGCGAATGGAAAAATGTAATCGATCGACCATGAGTAGTCACCGATGGCAAATCCGATCAATATGGTGCCAACTGCGGTTATCATCAAGATCTTCATCACTTTGGCTGACCATTGTGATGCGGCAGACAAGGTTCTAAATATTAAAACTGCATAGAGATTGGTAATGGCGACGATTAAGGACCAACTGAGTGAGAGTCCATCCATATAGTCCAGATAAATCGTGATGGCAGTGCTCACAACCGCTAAAAAGAAGAAGAATCGGTACCAGAACCTAGAGGATGATTTTTTGGTGATGATTTTGAATTTATAAGCAGGTTCATCAGCTATTTCTTCTGTATATTCCAATTCACCGTTGCAAAGCAGACAATGCTCAAGCGGAGCATCATAATGAACATTACATGTCTTACAGTATTTCATCATAACCCTCCTTGTAGTTTGTATCTATAGTCACATCTATGCCTTCTTTAACCATCAAGGAGATCATTTGGTTGATAATGGATAAATCTTTGAGAGGGCTCGTCATGATGATGTTCGTGAACGAACCCATCGATATGAGCGTCATTGCCAATCCATAACCTGAATTCGCAAAATCGACATCTGATATTTTTTCCATCATATCCTTAGGAAGATCAACGATGCCCAAATTTGAAATGGAACAACTGCTGATACTGTCTCCTAAAACATAATATCCGATCTTGAATGCGATGGTCTTAAGGACGAGTGGGAGAATTCTAATGATAGGATTCTTTTCATAGCCAACCAAGGAACTGATTCTTGACTGAAGCTTGTCCTTATCCAGTTGGTCGACAAATTGTTCTTTTGTCATTTCAAGCATATTTTCAAATGTGTAATCATTGCGGTGGCTTGGATAAGATGCTTTAATGTAAAGCGAGAAGTTTCTAAGTGTTACAGAATCAAAATAGGGTCTTAGATTAACCGGTACAAAAATCTTTAAAGGTTTTTTGTTTGAAACGAAGTCAACTGTTTCTTTATAGATGCAATATGCAAGCAACGCAGTCACGTACTGCGTGATGGTTGCCTTATATTTTGTTTTTACAACTTGAATCAATTGTTTGGTATCAACCTTGGCTTTAACAAACATCACCCAGTGATGATTGAAACTTTCACCAGAAAGTTTGTATGCCTTTTCTTCCTGAAGGTTGCGTCTTTTATCTTTATCATAATTGGAAATGAAGTTATCTTCGCTTTCCTTCTTTGAATAAGGCTTTTCACTTAAAATCTTATTTTCATGTTCAATCTTGAATCCTCTTAACTTGAAGTAGTGATAAGTTACTGATTTAAGAAATGCCAAGGCTCCGGAACCATCTGTTAAAGCATGAAATGTCTCTAAAGTGATTTTATTGTCTAAATAATATACTTTAAAAAGAAAACCATAGTTCTTGACGGGTTTAAAATATTCGCAAAGTACCGCTGGCTCTTCTTCAACTCGGAATTGATGGGTATTTGCTCCGAAATAATTCCAAAAAAGTCCATTTTTCAATTGGACTGCGAAAGTTTCAAATCTTGGTAGCACTTTATTGACAGCTAATTCCAAAATATCCTTATCAACGATTTCATCTATATAGAAAGAGAGTCTGAACACATTACTGCGATCATCTTTGGACACAGCTGGAAATATTTTCCCAGCATTATCTAATTTGTACCAATATTTTTCTTTTTTCAAGGGATCACTCCTTGACACATGTAGATATCTCTAGGTGTCTTATTTTATTATACATGGTTTAACGTCAATTAGAAAGAATTCTTCTGTGCCAAAAATCATTTTATATTTCGAATTCGAAACATATCGCTTGATAAACAAACTTTGATTGGGTAAAATGAAAGTATGGAGGCTGATTACATGAATATGATTACCGGGATACACCATGTCACTGCGATGACCAGCAGTGCTGAAAAAATATATGATTTCTTCACCAATATATTAGGAATGAGACTTGTTAAAAAAACTGTGAACCAGGATGACATACAAACTTATCACTTGTTTTTTGCTGATGACAAGGGAAGTGCAGGAACGGACATGACGTTCTTTGATTTTCCGAATATTCAAAGAGCATCCAAGGGAACAAATGAGATAGCAAAGACATCTTTTCGCGTTTCAAGCGATTTAGCGATCGATTATTGGGAAAAAAGATTTAACAAATATCAAGTCAAACATCAAAAAATTCAAATGAGATTTGGAGTGAAGACGCTTGAATTTGAAGATTTTGACGGCCAGGAGTACGTCCTCTTTTCAGATGAGCACGATCAAGGAATTGAACCTGGCACTGCTTGGAAAAACGGTCCGGTTCCGATTGAGTTTGGAATTGTAGGACTAGGTCCTATCTTCTTCAGAGTCAGCAATCTTGAACTTTTCTCTCTGATTCTCACGAAACATTTAGGTTTTAAGAAAATAGCGGTTGAAGACAATTTCACACAATTCGAGGTTGGAAAAGGTGGAAACGGAGCATCAGTCATTGTCGAGTTCCGCAAGGACTTGCCGTTTACCCAGCAAGGTTTCGGAGGCATTCATCACGTCGCTTTTAGAGTGGATGACGAACAGTCCATCAAAGAGTGGATCAATTATTTAAATCAAGCTGGAGCAAGACACTCAGGATTTGTTGATCGCTTTTATTTCAGGTCGCTTTACACGAGGCTTTATTCAGGAATTCTTTTCGAATTCGCGACAGAAGGTCCTGGATTTATCGATGATGAAGAAAACTACGAAACACTTGGTGAGATTCTAGCTTTACCCCCGAAGTTCAGACAAATGCGTCAAGAGATTGAAAAACTAGTCAGACCGATTGATACCGTTAGAAGTTCAAAAGTATATAAGAAAGAATACTTAGATATGGGTGATCAACATGAAAGAAAATAAGGAATTTCTAAAATTAACGACAGTCTTATTCAGAACTATGCAAAATGTTGAAAGTGTTTTGAGGAAAGATGTTCAAACCTATAACTTGAATCCTACAGAATTTGGTACCCTTGAGCATCTTTACCACAAGGGCAAACAACCGATTCAAAACGTGTGCGACCGCATGCTGATGGCCAACAGTTCGATGACTTATGTTGTCGATAAGCTTGAACATAGAGGCTTTGTGATGCGACAGCAAGATGAGAAAGATAGAAGAAATACGATGATAGATTTAACAGAAAGTGGTAAAATATTCTTTGAAGGGATATTTCCATCACACGTTCAAACACTGAACCATATTTATCAAGCGCTAGAACCGGAGGAAGTAACCCAGCTCATTCACTCACTTAAAAAAATAGGCTATCAAGCTATGGCATTAAATGGAGGAAAAAAATGAAGCACATTTACCAGAACGGCAGTAAGGATACTACTTTTTTAATGTTGCATGGCACTGGAGGCAATGAATATGATTTACTTCCGATCGCCAAGCATATCGATCATGAAGCGAATGTGCTCTCCGTTAGAGGAAATGTCATGGAGTACGGCATGCCAAGATTTTTCAAAAGGCTTGCCATGGGCGTATTTGATATGGAAAGTTTGATTGAAGAAACACATAATTTATATGATTTCATCCAAGATTCAGCCAAACAGTATGGTTTCAACCCTAAAAAAGTCATCGCTATCGGCTATTCCAATGGCGCAAATATTGCAGCGAGCGTATTGATGCATTATGATGAAGCGTTTGACAAAGCGATTTTATTTCATCCGATGGTTCCACTGAGAAATATCGATCTTCCAAATCTCAAAGAAACGGAGATTTTTATTGGTGCAGGACGAAAAGATCATATGATGCCGGAGCATGAAGTCAATGAATTGACACAAATTCTTCAAAGCGCGAATGCATCTGTCGAGGTGTTTTGGACAGACTACGGACATCAATTGTCCAAGGAAGAAATAGAAGCTGCCAAAGCATGGTATGAGGAACAAACGAAATAAAGGTGTAAAATAAAAATAAAAGAATAAAAAGAAGGTGGATTTATGTTTGATATCGTACCCAATGATATTGATAAGGTTATAGAAACTGTCATTGTTTCAAATCACCCCATTCAAATCAATCGATTTCCCAAAAAGGAAAAACAGAAATATATCGTTTTGTGCATGATCTGTCATTTGTTTGAGAAAGACAAAATATACACGGAGCATGAAGTCAATGAAATTCTTGAAGTGGTTTATGAGGATTTTGTGATCTTGAGAAGATACTTGATCGATTATCACTTTTTGGATAGAAAGCCTAACGGAAGCGCTTATTGGCTAACTGCTGATTTGAACGATTTTGTGCAGTATAAGTTAAAATGAAGTATGAGACGATCTCAAGTTGAGGTCGTTCTTTTTTTGGTGAAGCAGTCTGCTGGAACTGGGATAATATTTCATTTATAATATAAACAATGGAGGTTTTACCATGAAAAAATCTTATTTAATCGTGTTCGCATTACTCCTATTTACCCTTGCAGGATGCACAAGTAATAATGACTATGTTGAACCCGTTGTATCTGAACCTGTAGAAACTGTAGTTATTGAAGAAGAACTACCTGAAATGACACTTGCCGAGCTTGCTGTTTTTGATGGAAGAAATGGCGCAAAAGCTTATGTTGCAGTCAATGGAATGATTTATGATGTCACAGATTCAGAGTATTGGCCGAATGGAAGTCATAATGGATTTCAAGCAGGTCAAGATTTGACGATACCACTGACGACTCAGGCACCGCACAGTATCGCAAATATCGAACGCTTCCCAGTTGTGGGAACGCTGGTCAGCGGAGCATAGAGGATGGATTTCATCATTGGTAATATTGGAGTTTTTATCGCGCCAATCCTTTTTGTATTAGTTTTTTATTTTGGAAAGCTTCTTCATAAAAATCAATATATCTTTGAATTAGGTGCGCTGATTACAAGCTTTATAGTTTATCTTATACAGCTGGATTTTATAGGTGTTGATATAACCTTGATTTTAAGCGGTCATTTAAGCCTGGCATTCTTTTTGCTTGTGATGTTCACTGGAGTTTTGAAGAAGAATTCAAAAGCTAAAAAGGCATTATCATTGGTTAGAGCGGAACTAGCAATCATCGGATTCATCTTTCTGATTCCACACGGATTAACAAGATTGGATTTGGCGTTGACCGGGTATAATCTAACTGGGTTATTCGCGTTCATTATTTTTATTCCGCTCATTTTTACATCCTTCATGCACATCAGAAAAAAAATGAATCCCAAGCATTGGAAACAATTGCATAAACTTGCCTATATCGCATATTTCTTTATCTATATGCATCTGGCGTTTAATTTCAGCATCCATCCAGATTACGGGTTTTTCATTCAGGATATGGATGCGTTGCTGTATCATTTAGTTTTATTTATTTACATCTTGTTGCGTGTGATTTACGTTGTGGTACCCAAGGTGAAGATGAAGAAAGAAAAACAATTCGTATAGATCAACAATGAATAAGGGAAGCCGAGGCTTCCCTTATTGTTTGAGTTGAGAGAAAGATTTGATGAAATTAATGACCGTCGTTCGTTTAATTCTTTTTGCATCAACAAGCCATATCATGGTATCGATGATAGTTTCATCGATTGGTCTTGGCAGATAGTTCAATTCAAGTCTCGCTTTTTCTCTGGAGAAGTTTGAATTGCTGATCAAGGTATATAAAGAATAGGATGTGTAGATAGGCGGTAGCTTTCGCATCCGGTAATAAAGTTCCGCCAAGGGAGCGGTGATTTTAGCGAACCACATCGGAAGAACATTGATTCTTAATTTCTTTCCTGATAGTTTTTTCAT
>DOYO01000073.1 GCA_003518475.1 Acholeplasmataceae bacterium | reverse complement strand
TCCGACAATCAAGACGTCAACTTCATTTCTTTGATTGGCCAATAAAATCTGATTTCTGATGCTTTCCGCACTGCCAGGACCTTGGACAAGTGCTGGATATAGATGGATTTCTGCGAGCAGATAGCGCCTTGAAACCGTGTTTTTGATATCTTCGATCACTGCTCCGGTCGGTGATGTGACAACACCAATGATATTAGGAAATTTCGGAATGGGTTTTTTATGGTCCATCCTGAAATACCCTTTTTGTTCCAAATCTCTTTTCAATGCTTCATATTTTAAATAAAGCTCGCCGATGCCGTCAAGCTTCATCGTGGTGACTTGGATGCTGTAGGTCCCTGAAGGTTCATAGACTGAAATGCGTCCGGAAACTAAAACGTGATCGCCTTCCTTGGGTGTAAACTCAATTTTTTCAGCATCCCTTGAAAACATAATCGCTGAAATCTGAGCACCTTCATCCTTCAAGGTGAAATAGAGGTGTCCCCTGCTATGTTTCTTGAAGTTTGAAATCTCACCCTTGATTAAAATGGAAAAAAGGTGTTTGTCACCTTCAAGTTTTGCTTTAATATATTTAGTTAAGGCTGTGACAGTCAAATAGTTTTCCAACTAAATCATCCCTTAAGTGTTTTTGCAATATTGTCCAATACGCGATTGGTGAATTTGTGCTGTTTTTCATCATCAAGATTACAGTATATCTTTGTGAGTTCAACTGCTTCATCAATGACAATTTCCTTGGCTAGATCTGTAAACTTAAGCTCATAAACCGCTAATCTGATGATTGCACGGTCTAGAAATGACAATCGATATAAACTGTATTCAAACAAATGTTTTTCAATAATTTGATCGATTTCAGTTACATTTTCGATAATTTGTTGATAAATGGTTTGGGCTTCCTCAATTTCAAAGCTTGGAATGAAAGGAAGTTTATCACTTTTGTAAAGATCGTACTGATAAAGCACATTCATCAGCTCGATGCGTAATTCTCGTCTTGACACATTCATAATTTATACCTCAAAGATATTGTATCATATTTATATGATTAAAAAAATCTAAATCGTTTGAAAAAACGGGTTTTAAATTCAGTTTAATTATGTATAGTTAACTCCTAAAAAAAAGATGATGGGGGATTCCCAACATCTTTAAAGGCTTCAGTATGACCTTATCTTCCTAACCATCCACCATCGACTGCAATTGTGTAACCATGGATGTAATTCGAGTTATCGCTCGCTAAAAAGACTGCTGCGCCTGCTACATCCTTTGGCGTACCCCATCTGCCTGCGGGTATTCTTTCTAAAATTTGACCAGCGCGTTTTTCGTCGTCACGAAGCGCTGCAGTGTTATTGGTTGCCATATATCCAGGAGCAATCGCATTCACGTTGATTCCATATTTCGCCCATTCATTCGCCATGGTCATCGTTATGCCCTTGACGCCTGATTTGGAAGCTGTATAAGAAGGAACTCTGATGCCGCCCTGATAGGATAGCATGGAAGCGATGCTGATGATCTTGCCGCCGTTACCTTGTTTAATGAATTGATTTGCAACTGCCTGGGAGAAAAAGAAAACAGTTTTCAAATTGATATTCATGACATCATCCCAGTTTTGTTCAGAAAATTCAAGTGTATCTTCTCTACGGATGATTCCTGCATTATTAACTAGAATATCGACATGGCCGAAATGTTCAACAGCCATATTCACCAAATCCTTCAAGCCCGTTGGCTTGATGGTAATCAGGTTTGCTGTAATGCTTAAGAATTTTCTACCCATGGATTCTACCATGACTTTTGTATCGTTTGAATCTACATAATCGATACCGACAATGTCTGCTCCTGCCTCAGCAAGCCCCAAACACATGCCTTGACCTAAACCTGTTGATGAACCTGTAACGATCGCTACCTTGCCTTTTAGGCTGAATGCATCTAAAATTGACATTTTTAATTTCCTCCTTATTTCAAATCAGACATTTTGACGAAATCCATATCGCCAAATGTTTTATTTTCACCGCACATGCCCCAAATAAAGGTATAGTCCGATGTTCCAACACCTGAATGAATGGACCAGCTTGGTGAAATGACTGCTTGTTCATTCTGAATGACCAAGTGTCTTGTTTCATTGGGCTCACCCATCAGATGGAATACTCTTGTATCTTCTGCCATGTTGAAATAGAAGTAAACTTCCATTCTGCGATCATGGGTATGGCAAGGCATGGTGTTCCAAGCGCTGCCTTCGCTTAATATGGTCAATCCCATCACAAGCTGGCATGACTGACAAACTGCAGGATGNNGGATTCGCATTTTTAAATGGAATATGAACATTTGAATAGGTCATGTGTGCTGGAGCGCTGTTGATGTAGAACTTTGCAGGATTCTTTTGATCAGTTGATCCAAATACAACTTCCTTGACACCGCTTCCGATATACATGCCGTCTCTTTCTGACATGGTGTGGTGTTTTCCATCGAGTTTGATAAAGCCAGCTCCACCAACGTTAATCACACCCAATTCTCTTCTTTCCAAGAAATACTCAGTGCCTAAATCCTTAGTCACAGGAAGGCTGACTTCCTTCAAGACTGGCATGATTCCGCCTGCGATGATTCGGTCATGATGTGAATAGGTGAGTAGGATCTCATCAACCTCAAATATCTTTTCAATCAGGTATCTTTCTCTTAATAGAGATGTGTCATATTTCTTTGAATCTTCAGGATGATTGTTGTAACGAATGTCTAGTTTCATGAATCTTACTTCCTTTCTATTAAGTCTTTAATCAATTTTAAACTTTCAGGAATGTCAGCACCTGTTACACCTTCAAAAATCAGATAGGCATTCGGTGTGACTTCTTCTATGCGTTTGATGATTTTAGGATAGTCCATCAAGCCCTTGCCTAAGCCGACTTGCATGAGTTTTCCATCTTCGATGATGAAGTCTTTCAGGTGGTAAATCACAATATCATTTTTGAGCAATTTGAGAGATTCTTCAAAGATTTCCATCCGTTTTTGATAGTTCTCAATCGATAAAAAGTTGAATAAATCTATGGTGACTTTTAGATGTTTGCTGTGGATGGCCTCAATTACCTGCTTGATCCGGAATGGGGAATAGCAAACATGCGCATATGCACCTTCAATAGCAACATAACTGTCATGCTTTTCAGCGGTTGAAACGAGCTTCCTAAAGATATCAATGACATGTTTCAGTCTTAAATCGTCATGGTTTTCCTTGACGTATCCCCAGGGAGATCCCATCAGTGATCCTGTTTCGCTGCCTACATAATCCGCATGTAGTTCTTTAGCGATTTTTAGATGTTTTTCGAAGTATTCGACACCTTGGATCAATTCCTTGTAATCAGGGTGGACAGGATTGAAATATGCGCCAAGCATCATGATTTTCGTATGCCTTAAGCTCTCTTTCAGCTCAGATAAATGATTAAAATCCACCTCGTCAAGAAGTGCTTTCTTAAAAACAAGCTGTATACCGTCAAAACCAAGCGCATGAACAGTTTCTGACAGCTCTTTAGCTGACATTTTTCCGATATCGTGAGCCCTGATTCCGATTTTAAACATTAAAGTTTCCCATATATCCAAGTCTTCTTGAAATACGTTCTGCGATTTGTACGAATTCCTTGGCGATATCTGCTCTTCTCGATCCATCTGTCAACAGATCAGATGCTACAATGACACCGCAAACTCTATTTTCAAAGTTCCAAACTGGTGCTGCGATTGTGCAGATATGACTGTTATCATCCAGGCTGCTAAATACGTGTCTCGCTTTTTTGAGTTCTTCAAATCCTGGGATGTTCTTGTTTTGAATAACATGGTCAAAGACTGCATAGCATTGACCGATTGGATTGACTTCAAAGTCTCTGGAGACGCTTCCGATTTCCTGAGGCGTCACAATTTTTGAATTGGTCGGCTGATATTTGAAGACATAGACAATCTTGTCATTGATTCGTTTGGTGACAAACGTGGTTCTGCCGTATTTGTCTCCAAATTCCTTAAGTTCGAATTGAGAAGCTTCAATCATGTTGGAGTTCTTCGTGTAAACCGAACCGATGGCGAACATCTTGGATCCGATGACATAGTTCTTCAATCTCGGATCTTTGTAGTAAATGGCATCTGCTTTATATAATGTTTGCAGAAAATCATAAACAGTTGCTTTAGGAATCTCAAGAATTCGATAAATCTGGCCTAAAGTCAACCCCTCATCGTGTTTAGCTATTAATTCTAGAATCGCAAGAATTCTGCTGACTGATCTGTTTTCTTTCATCGTTGTACACGTCCTGACGCATCGCCTTCTGCAAGTGCTTCGACTTCACTGATGGAGGCTTGATTGAAGTCTCCTGGAATCGTATGCTTGATTGCACTTGCCGCAACTGCAAACTCGATTGCATGTTGTGGATCTTTCGTTAATAACCCATGAATTAGACCACCTGAAAATGCGTCTCCTCCGCCTACACGGTCAATAATCGGATCAATCGTATAATGCTTGGATTGATAGAAGTTCGTTCCGTCATAAAGAAGTGCGCTCCAACCGTTTTTTGTTGCGGAAAATGATTCACGCAGTGTGGTAGCAACCATCTTGAATCCGAATGTTTCCTTCATTTCCTTGAATATTTGTTTATATCCATCGATTTCCAGCTGACCGGATTGAACATCGGTATGCGCTGGCTTAAAGCCTAGAACAAGTTCCGCATCTTCTTCATTGCCGATACAAACGTCTACATATTGCATCAAATCCTTCATGACTGCCTGAGCTTGCTCTGGCGTCCAAAGTTTCTTGCGGTAGTTTAAATCCACTGAAATGGTTGCTCCGGCTTTTTTCGCCGCGATGCATGCCTGTTTGGTGAGTTCCGCTGCTTTTTTACCGAGCGCAGGGGTAATGCCAGACCAATGAAACCATGTTGCACCTTTAAAAATCTGATCAAAATCAAATTCCTTAGGTTCAGCTTGGCTGATTGCGCTATCCTTCCTGTCATAAATGACCTTGGATGGTCTCATGCTCGCTCCTGTCTCTAAGTAGTAAATGCCGACACGGTCGCCGCCACGAACGATATAATCTGTTTTAACCTGATATCTGGAGAGGGCATTGACTGCGCTTTGTCCGATTTCATGCTTGGGAAGCTTGGTGACGAAATATGCCTCATGACCGAAGTTCGCCAAGCTGACGGCGACGTTCGCTTCTCCTCCACCGTAAACCACATTGAATGTATCTGATTGGATGAATCTTGATTGTCCTGGTGTGGAAAGTCTGAGCATGATTTCCCCTAAGGTAACTACTTTTGCCATATGATCACTCCCTATTTTATAATTTCACTTTAAATACTGCTTTTTCAACGATAATCCCAGGTTTATAAATCAGTTTTGGCATGTGTTGATC
>DOYO01000109.1 GCA_003518475.1 Acholeplasmataceae bacterium | reverse complement strand
CCATTGCAATATTTCTTGTAGAATTCATCATCTGGACCTTTATAATCGATATTTGCAGCATCTAGGTATGGAATAATCAAATCTAGTGTTTCCCTAGTCATTAGACCATTTGACACCCAAATGTTTTTCAAGCCGCTTTCTTTAGCTTTGATCATTGTATCTAGTGCATATTCCAAAAAGATAGTTGGTTCGGAATAGGTATAAGAGATGGAAGGGCAATTCAGACTTTTCGCTCTTTTGATATGATCTTCGGGAGTGATATATGCTCCAGCTACTGGTTGATGTGCTGACGGATTTTGAGATATTTCCCAGTTTTGACACCATGAGCATTTCATGTTGCATCCCATGGTTGCAAATGAATAAGTTTTTGTTCCGGGCATAAAGTGGTATAGTGGTTTCTTTTCGATCGGATCAACACCAACAGCAATTGCTTTTCCATAATTCAAGGCATATAAAAAACCGTTATGATTCTCCCTGACTCTGCAAACCCCTCGGTTTCCATCATGAATGACACAACGTAAATTACATACATTGCATTGAACTGAAAGCTGATCGAGTTGATCATAAAGCAAAGCTTCTTTCGTGATGGTCCCTCCTCATGTATTGTTTTTGGTTTTCACCCTCATTATATTACTTATTTATCTATTTTTAGACAAAAATCTGTGTTATTGTTGTTTTCAAATCAATTGACTGAATGCATTAGAAATGATACGATGAACTAGAAATGATTCTGTGATTTTATGAAATGAGGAGTGATGGCATGCAAATTGCAAAGTATAAGGTTGAAGGACTTACATGTGAAGGTTGCACCTGCGGACATTGCGGGCAACCTGCTCTCATTTTTTTAAGATGTCTTGATGGAATTTCAAGTGTCAATCCGGATTTTGAAAATGATACGGTCTTGATTGAGTTTGATTCCAATGACTTATCAAAAGAAGAAATCATATCTAAAGCGTTCAAACGTGGATTTGTGATGTATTTGGTTGATAGCGAATAAGTATCGCTATTTTTTTTAGGGTTATCGCCATGTTTTGCTTTTTGATGCTTTTTCTTCATGCCGATCGTAGAAGTGGTCATACATATTTCTCATGAAATGGCTGAATTTTCCCGCGACAAGTAGTTTTATGGACGTCTTTCATATATAATATTCATAAGGGCTCGCTGCTAAACAACACGTTATAAAATCTTCTATTTCAACAAAAAAGAGGTCGCTTATGGACATAAAACTGTACTTTCAAAACACATTTGAAACTTTACCTGAACGCTGTTATTTTTCTCCTGGACGATTGAATCTGATTGGAGAACATATCGACTACAATGGTGGTCTTGTTTTTCCAGCTGCAATCAATCTTGGTATCTACGCCGCAGTCAGCAGCACGACAAATCAATTAGTTCGTTTTTCTTCGATGAATTATCCGAAAAACGGAATCGTGAATATCAATTTGAGTGAATTAACATATAAAGAAGCTGACGGTTGGACAAATTATGCCAAAGGCGTGATTTTATATTTCAAGGACAAAGGATACACGATTGATCATGGTTTCGATATGGCGATATTCGGTACTCTTCCCACTGCTTCAGGTCTTTCATCAAGCGCATCACTTTTAGTTTTAATGGTATTTGTCATGTGTGATATATTCAATATTGATATTTCAAGAACAGATATGGCATTGATTGCACAGCATGTTGAAAACAACTACATGGGAATGCATTGCGGAATCATGGATCAATTGATTATAGCCAAGGGAGTCTCAAAAAAAGCTTTATTGATGAATACTGCAACTTTGGAAACACAAGCTGTCAGTGCTGATTTTGAAGGCTATACCTGGGTGATTATGAATACAAACTATCAACGGAAAACAACGGATTCAAAGTACAACGAACGTGTTGCAGAATGTAAAATCGGACTAAAAAGTATCCGTAAGGAAAAAAAGATTAAATTTTTGTGTGAACTCAGCATGGATGAATTCAAGAAACTTCAGCACAATATTTCTGATGAAATCGTGTTAAAAAGAGTTAGACATGTAGTGAGCGAGCAAAAAAGAGTGATTGATGCTAAAAAAGCGTTAGAACTCCATGATGCGAAATGGTTTGGAAGATTGCTCAATGAGTCACATTTATCCCTTAAAGAGGATTATGAGGTGACTGGACTGCATTTAGATACCCTTGTCCGTGAAGCGATTCGCGCAGGAGCAATCGGAGCGCGTGTTACAGGAGCAGGTTTTGGGGGTTGCGCAATCGCCTTGGTTCCAAATGATAGAGTTCTTGATTTCATGCGTATTGTCGGTATCAGTTATTTGGGATTGACACAGATTAAAGCTGATTTTTATACAGTTGAATTTGTTGATGGAGTTCATCGATATGAATAACATAAAAACCAGTGATTTTCCATATCAAGAAAAATTAACGAAAATCATCACGATTGAAAATGAGCATTTAAAAGTTGTTTTATCAAGTTATGGTGCAGGAATCTATCAAATCAGTTATAAAAAGGACCAAAGATGGATTGAAACGCTGCTCACCCCGATTCATTATGAAGACTATCTGAAAAGTAAATCATATTATGGCAAAACCATTGGCAGGGCTGCTGGGAGAGTTTTTTCAAAGCCATATGAGATTGATCATCAAACATGGACAGTCACTCCTGATGAAGGACAAAACTCCATGCTGCATGGCGGAGCAGAAGGATTGTCGTTTCAAAACTTTGATGTGGAAGAAATAAGCAATCAATCAGAAAAAACACGAGTCATTTTTAAGAATATATCCAATGACGAAGTTCATGGGATTCCAGGAACCTTAACCTTATATGTTCACTATATTTTAAATGGAGAAAGTTTGATGATGGAGTATCATGCTGTATCTGATGCCGATACAATTTGCAATCTGACAAATCACGCATATTTCAATCTTGAAGAACATAAAGACAGCATTTTGAACCATGAAATGCAAATCAACAGCGAACACTATATTGATGTTGACGATCATTTCGGATATGCTGGAGAAAAAAGTGTGGAAAATACTGCATTTGATTTCAGAGTGCTGCATCCAATCAAAAATTTCTTTGATCAGGTCAAAGACACAGCGTACAGAGGCTATGATCATGTATGGCAGGTCAATCAGCATCATCACGCAACTCTGATCAGCAAGAAATCAGGCATCGGATTACATGTTTATTCTGATACGCCTAGCATCGTGGTTTACACACACAATTTTAAAAGCCCCTATTTGCTCAATGATCACGCTCAATCAGGTATCCATCAAGCAATCACCTTTGAATGTCAAAAAGAAGCAGGCTGTCTTTTTTATAAAGGAAGAGCATCCCTGATTCTTAAGAAGGGTGAACAGTATACACACAAAATCACCTATACATATTTTTCAAGATAAGGATATCATATGAACCTATTGAATCAACTTATTTCCTATGGTATAGACAAGAAAATCATCACGAACCTATCAGAATCTATTTTAAAACTTTCCTCACTTTTTAAAGTGGAGTCTTTTGATTTTCACGCTGAACCTTATGTCATTGACGATCTATTGGAAAACTTATTGGACTATGGCTTTAAACATCATTTGTTTTCTCCCGACACCATCATGGAGCGAGATTGTTTCGAAGCGCTTATTTTTGACCAAATCATGCACACTCCCGAAGAAACTAAACAACAATTTAATAAACTGTTCAATCAAGATCCGAATCTTGCAGTTCATTATCTTTATGAACTTTCAAAAAATGTGAACTATATCAAGACAAAAAGACTTAATCAAAATATAAAATGGGTTTATGATAGTGTTTATGGACCTTTGCAGATGACCATCAATCTTTCCAAACCAGAAAAGGATCCCAAAGACATCGCTAAGGCTTTATCAAAACCTAAAGATCTTGAAGTAAAACATGGTCCAAAGTGTGTTCTTTGTAAGGAAAACGAACATCGTTATGAAAATGCACGGATGAATTTACGGATTGTCCCGATGACATTAGGTAATGAATTGTGGCATTTTCAATACTCCCCATATGGATATTACAATGAGCATAGCATCATTTTGAGTGATGAGCATCGAAACATGAAGCTATCCCATCAAACCTTTGACTACCTTCTTGATTTTTTAGAGTTGATGCCTGAATATTTTATCGGTTCTAACGCAGATATTCCAATTGTGGGCGGATCTATCTTGAACCACGATCATTTTCAAGCTGGAAGACATACGTTCCCCATTCAAGATGCGAAAATCATCAAGAACTACGGCATGCAAAATCAAGTCGAAATCAAGCATCTGGATTGGCCATTATCGACAATCAGGCTCAAATCTAAAAATAGGATTGAATTGACCAGACTTGCATGCGAATTCTTTGATGCATGGAAATCTTATACCAACCTTGAACTGGATATCATCGCTAAAACAGATCAAATCCATCAAACCATCACTCCGATTGCCCGGATTCACAAAGGTTTTTATGAACTTGATATCGTTTTAAGAAACAACAGGACATCCAAACAATATCCGGATGGCATCTTTCACCCGCATCAGGATGTACAACATATCAAAAAGGAAAATATCGGGTTGATTGAAGCGATGGGTCTGGCAATACTCCCAGGAAGACTCAAAGAGGAACTAGAACTTTCACTTCAATACATTCAAAATGGAAAAGAAGATCAATCCCTTGAACAACACAAGCCATGGCTCGATGAACTCAAGAAAAAAATGACAATTCAAACTGTCAATGATCTTTACATCGAAGTAGGAAAGGTGTTTACTCGTGTACTTGAAGATTCTGGAGTATTCAAACTTAATGACAAGGGGATGAATGCCATCGATAGTTTCATCCTTGAAGTGCTTCATCAAAAGTGACATCAAAAACATGAAAGTTGATTTTCTCTGCTTTCATGTTTTTTCATTTATTAAATCTAGAGAACTCAACATCCCATAAATATATCATCTTAGGGTATAATAAAAATGTAGGAAAGGTATTTATCGACCGGAGGGCATGATGTCTCTATTGGAAGGGTATTCTAAAGATCAAAAAGTTGCCTGTATCGTGTTTCTCTATTTAGTTTGTCAAGCGGATATGAAAGCCAATGATGAAGATTTCACCTTGATTGGAATGCTGGCGGAACATGTCGGTGTCAATCATGTTGATTTGCAAAACATGTCAGATGCCCAGCTTAGAGAACAGATACTATCATTTTCTTATGATCAAGCAGTTGAATGCTTGCGCATGGGTTATTCTTTGATGCGCCTTGATAACAGCAATGATCAAAAAGAAATCAAACTCTTGAATCTTTTTGCTGATGCGCATCATATTAAGATTGAAAACTACAAGCATTTCTATAAAAATCTTGGAACCATCAAGGATTTAACTGCACTTGACAAGATTGTTTTAATCGCACTTGGATTCCATATGGTTGAGGCAGAAGGTATCATCCAAAGAAGCAAGATTCAAATATTGATTGTCATTTGCAACATGATGGGACTAAATCCTGAAGATGTCAGGAAGCTCAAGGTTCCAATTCAATCGCTATTTAAAGCAGTTAAAACCATGAGCGAGTTTTCTGTAAGGAGAATTGTTGAAGAACTTGTGACGATTGCTTTATCTGATTCAAGAATCACTACTCAGGAATACGATTTGATTTTACCGATTTTATCGGAATTCCACTATGATTTTGAAGTCATGGTCAAAGCAGCTGAAACTAGGCTTGCATATAATAAGGAATATTACGATTTATATACATCCAATACAACAGTCAACTAATCATTTATAACTAATTGATTAAGAAGTAAAGAAGAAATCTCAAATGAGGAGAAAAAAATGAAACAGTCAACGTTTATCATGTTTAAACCAGACACAATCGAAAGAAATCTTACCTCTGAATTGCTTGCCATATTTTTGGATCACGGGTATAAAGTCGTGCGTTCCAAAGAAGTGCTTGTGGATGAAAAATTGATTTTGAAGCACTATGAAGATGTTATCAAAGTTGTTAATGCAGATTACTTTAAAAATGCAATTCTAAAGGTTTTTGTAGGTAAAAAAGTTTGGGTATATGAATTATCCAAGGATACAGATCAAGACGTCATTCATCAGGTTCGTGAACTTGTTGGAGCAACAGATCCTTTACTTGCAGATCCAGAAAGCATCAGAGGACGGTATGGAAATGATTCAAAAGCAGTTGCGATGCGTGAAAAACGGATGTTGATGAACTTGATTCATGCTTCGGATTCAAAAGAAAGTGTTGAAAAGGAAATGAAGTTGTGGTTTGAACACAAATAATCATCATTTAGATCGAGGAGGAATTGAAGATGATAGGAAAAATTAGCGACGTTAAAAAAATAGAACTCAGCGGTCCGCTTGTCAAACATGCAAGCATGAAAGCTTTGGTTTCACCGGAAGAAGGATGGAAAGATTACGTCATGCGTGTTGTTGAACTCGGTATTGATGGATTTTCACCAAAGCATTCACATCCTTGGCAGCACATCAATTATATCCTAGAAGGACAAGGTGAATTAGAAATTGATGGGGTGGATACACCTATTTCTGAAGGTTCTTATGCGTATGTGCCTGGAAATAAGCTTCATCAGTTTAGAAATATCGGTAAAAAGACTTTGAAATTCATTTGCATAGTTCCAGTAGAAGGACATCGTTACTAAATGAAAAAGCCATCCTGTCATGGATGGCTTTGCTTGTTACAAGGTAAGGAAATAAACGAAGACTGTAACTTGGACGATGAGGGCTAACCAATTGATGAACACAAAATACCAGTGATTCGTTTTGTGTCTGAGCTGATACATTGCAACAAGACCGCCTGGAGCTCCGAAGAATACACTTGAAACGAGTAATGTCGATTCTTTGGTCCTCCATTCTCCGTTGATAGACTTTTTCTTATCCGCTGCATACATCATATAAGTTAGCGTGGACATGATAGTTAATNNTTGAAATATATGATATATTATGTAATATTAATGCAATATAATGCATTTAAATCATGAATGTGGAGTTTCTTGTCAATGAATCAACTTGAACTGTACCAAGCATTTCAAACTCAATTTGATGTCGTGGGTGTCATTCGGACAAAAAAATATCTAGAAAAAGCGAAATCCCTCGGTATCATTGTTCCAGAATGTAACTATCAAACGATGGTTGTTTTGGGTCTAGCGTATCCCAAACGTACCATAAAGCATACAAAGACTCATTTGGTTCCATCTTTTTATACGTTTGGACAAGACTATCATACTGTTTTGAAAGATCGGATCAAAGACGTCATGAAAGATTTACCGTATCCCTATGAACTTGGAGTTGATAATCACCCGCATGATGAAAGACTTGCTGCAACACTTGCAGGGATTGGATATTTCGGCAAGAATCAATTAATCATCAATTCCGAATATGGAACCTATATGTTTTTAGGTATCGTATTTATAGATATAGAACTCTTGAATGAGATTGTGTTGGATATACATGATGATTGTGGAACATGCACCAAATGCATCGATGCTTGTCCAGTCAAAGCGCTATCTGAAAAGGGTTTTGAGATCAATCTCTGCATGAGCCATTACAATCAAGCCAAAAGAGTATTGAGCGATGGTGAAGTTGATTCAAATTACGCATTGTTCGGATGCGATATCTGCCAAATGGTTTGTCCGAAAAATATCAATAAAGGAATTAAAACTCATCC
>DOYO01000040.1 GCA_003518475.1 Acholeplasmataceae bacterium | reverse complement strand
CCTGTTTTTGCGAATGGGGAACGTGTTTCAACAACCACCTTCGATGCCACCATGAATGAACTGTAGAACCCTACACCGAATTGCCCAATAATTTCTAAATCTTTCTTTTCAAGCTTTTCGACAAATGCTTTGGATCCGCTTTGAGCAATCGTTCCTAAATTATCAATCAATTCTTCTTCAGTAAACCCAATCCCATTATCAGTGATGGTTAGTGTCTTTAATTCCTTGTTGGGTTTGATCCATATTTCATAGGTCGCACTTGGGACTCTTTCATCCGTAAGTGATAAATAATGTCTTTTGTCAATCGCATCACTCGCATTTGAAATGAGTTCACGCAAAAATATTTCTTTTTGTGTATAGATCGAGTGCGTCATCAGATGCAGTAATTTTTGTGATTCTGTTTTAAAGTTTTGTTTAATAGCCATTGTATCGCCTCCATAGAAAATTGTATTCAAAATGAGCTGTATTGTCAAGTTTTAGACAAATATGTCATGTGCATTTCGACATCATTAATTTATATTTGTATCTTGAATAGTCAGTCATGATTAAGGAAAAGCACCCAAGGAAATGATTGTTTCTATGGATGCTTCGATGATGATTTACTTTTTAACTGAATTGATTTCTTCCTTCTTAGTGGTTTTCAATGCTTTAATTACTTCTTTTTCCTCTGGTGTGAAGTTGAATGAATCAATCTTTTCCGTGAACATCAGCCCGATCAAGCCTTCAAGCGGACTTGGAAATGAACCTTCTTTGCTGCTGCCCATGTTGACGTAAGTGTTTGGAACAATTTGAACATTACCGGCTTCAATCGCTTGAGTATACTTCGAAATGATATCTTGAATTAACTGATACTTAGCTCCACCGTATGCTTTAACTTTGTTGGTAATCGCTTCTGCTTCCGCATTACCGATTGCAGCAATCTTGTCAGCTTCCGCTTCACCCAAAGCTTTCACCTTAGCAGCATCGGCATTTGCCATCGCAACTAATTTTTCAGCATCGTGTTTCGCTCTTTCCAATCCTGCTTTACCTTGGTTTTTCTGAATCTCAATGTTGATCGATGATTCCGTCAAATTCTTTTGTTGCTCAGCTTTTGATTTTGCTTCATTCAATTCTTTTTCTTTTGCAGCTGCTTTTTCTTGTTGCGAATAAGTTTCTATCTGTTCTCTTGCAACCTGACGATCTCTCAATTGACTTAGAATGATTTCTATCTTGTTATCCTTAGCAGATGCTGAAGGTGTACCAATCAACACTTCTTCTAAATCGATGTTGTACTTATTGAATCTATCCTTCATTTGTGTCGAAGCTAAGACTTGAATTTCAGAACGTTCCTGAAGAAGTTCAATCAAGGTCTTGCTTTGTCCGATATTCTTGAAATATGCGGAAACCATTGGATCTAGAGTTTGTTCTACGAGTTGCTTGATATCACCAAATCTTTGAATGACATAAGGAGCTTTTTTATAATCTATGTGTAGAACAACCGATAATGGCAATGAAGGTTCAAATGCATCCTTTGTAATTAAACTTACTTCTTTAAGATTGGAATCAAATAAATGACCACCTTGTTCATTGCTGATCCACTTCAAGATGATGTTGGTGGTTGGAACAATCGCAATTTTACCTGCATAGGTATTAAATGCATATTTACCAGGTGATAGTGCTGTGCTCCAAACACCTTTTGTTCCTTCATCAACAAGTTCACCGTGCCTGTAATCTTCTCCGGATGTATCAATACCTTTTTCGCCGGTATATGAAATTACGACACCGACATTCCCAACAGGGATAATGGTCTTTGGAATCAATTCAACGGTCGCGAACATTCTATTGATAAAGTATGTACCTTCTGTTAATACTTGATACTGTCTACCTCTAAAGCCACCAGCCTTAAGAAACTTTTCAATGTCTTGGAAATTATTATGATATGTTTCTAAGACTTTTAAATCATCACCAACCGTAGGTGCGACAATATGACCCTGAGCTAAAGATGGGCCATCATGAACAGTAACAACACCAAGTCTATCATCAGATCCACTAATGATGATTGGAGTGAATCCTTCTCTTTCCCGTATTTTTTCAGCCATGGTCTGGACTGTTTTCATTTCATTGCTTCCGAGTGATAAGGCGAATATATCTGATTGACTGATGATAATAAACTGAGCTAGATTAAAGGCATATGTACCTTCACGGACAATAGCTCTTTGAATACCTTTTTGGCCTCTGTTCTTTAAAAAACCAACAACATTTTGGAAATGCTCACCCTCTGGTACGACACGACCTAAGGTTTGAGTTTCGGGTAAAGCTTCTCCATCTCTGGCAAATACATAAGCTATTTCTCCCTGGGGTATGGTAATCAAAGAAACAATATGTATTTTATACATGATCGGGGTTAAAAAGTGAATACCACCTCGAATCACATTCGGTTGAAAACCAGCTTCTTTATTCAATGCGATAATTTGTGAACTTAGTGAACCATTGAATGACCACTTTTTTTCAATAATTCCAACTCGATCATTGGGTATGATCCTAAATCCTGCAACCCATAACACAAAACCAACTGCTATGACTGAACCGACAATAATCAATAATACTGTAAATAGTGTATCCATATAACATTTCTCCTTTGTGCCTGCTTTTTTGCATACTAACCGTATGGATGAATCCCTTACCCAAGGGGATTCTAGTTCATTGTATCGGTTAATCTACACTTATATTTTACCACTTTTTTGCCTGTTTTAGTCCAAATATCGGACATGGACACACTGTTTAGCTCCAACAATCGTACAAATAATAATAAATTATAATAAATTATATCTAAAAATAAAAAATCAAAAGTTTTATACACCTCTGATTTTTTTTGTTAAAATCATGTTTAATTTTTGGTAGTTCATGTTCTTTTGTTGTGATCATATGATATACAACAGTCATGAACACTTTTAATTTAACGAATGCAGTGTGTGTAATCCCTTTATCTTATTGACTCACTTCATTGATGAACTTGATGATTTCATCGGTTCTCGGCACTCTGCCTATCGTCTTAATCACACCATTGACAACTAAAGCTGGTGTGCTCAAAATATTGAACTTCATGATGTCTTCAATCTTTTCAACCTTGATGACAGTAATATCATTTCTATTCAGTTCAGCGACAGCGCGCTTGACCTGTGATTCAGTCACCTTGCATTTGGGACACCCTGGTCCTAAGATCTTAATTTCTATCACGATTTAATTCACTTCCGTTTCTAGTGGCGCTTCTGGAAACCAATGTTTGGTTCTATTGGCAATCTTGACTAAGATCAGCATCACTGGCACTTCTGTTAAAACGCCTACGATTGTTGCCAGTGCGACTCCGGGATTTAAAGGAAAGAGCGCAACTGCGACTGCAACCGCGAGTTCAAAGAAATTGGATGCTCCAATCATTCCTGCAGGAGCAGCAACATCATGGGATAGTTTGAGCGCTTTTGATCCGAAATATGCAATAAAGAAAATCAAGAAGGTTTGAATAACTAAAGGGATTGCTATCAACAAGATGTGTAATGGATTACTGAGGATCAAATCACTTTGAAGGGAGAAGATCAAAATGAGCGTCAGCAATAAACCGCTAATGGTGACTTTGCTGAATTTTGGAATGAACTTTGTATTATAGAACTCGAGTCCTTTATTCTTAACCAAGTAATATCTGGTTAATGATGCTGCAAGAAGTGGAATCACTACAAATAAGAACACGGATAAGAATAGGGTTGCCCATGGAACGATAATTCCAGTAATACCAAGCAATAAACCGACAATTGGAACGAATAGGACTAAAATGATTAAGTCATTTGTCGCGACTTGAACCAAGGTATACGCAGGATTGCCGCGTGTTAGTCCGCTCCAGACAAAGACCATCGCCGTACATGGGGCTGCACCTAATAAAACAGCTCCTGCAAGATAATCATTGGCAAGATTCAAGGGAATGATCGATTTAAATAAAACCATGAAGAAAAAATAAGCGATTCCAAACATTGTAAATGGTTTAATCAGCCAATTGGTTACCCATGTCACGAATAATCCCTTTGGATTCTTTCCAACATTTTTGATGGATGTGAAATCAATTTTCAGCATCATCGGATAAATCATCAGCCAAATGAGTATTCCGATTGGAATATTCACTGACGCCACTTCAAATTGATTCAAAAACTCAGGAATAGCAGGTAAGAAAAAACCTAGTGCGACACCTATAGCCATGCAAATCAAGACGAAAAGGGTCAAATACTTTTCAAAAAATCCTATTTTCATCTGTTTTTCTCCTATTTGGCAGCTTCAATCAACTTTTTAACTTCATCGCTACTCGGAACTCTGCCATAAGAGGCGATTTTTCCATTGATCATCAACCCTGGAGTTCTCATCAACCCGGTCTTAACGATTTCCATGTAATCTGTCACATAGATGATGTTCGCAT
>DOYO01000071.1 GCA_003518475.1 Acholeplasmataceae bacterium | reverse complement strand
TCAAAGGTAATGTTCACTTGAGTTTGGGTGAACTTGATATTTTTGCATACGGAAGAGATGTTTATTTGAAGAAACAAAACTTAGATCCAACCGTTCCTCTATACGATCGTGCTTATATCGATGAAGTTCTATCAGAAAAGGATAATCTCATTTACTTGGATGAGAGCTATCGAGATGAATATGAAGCATACAAGAACGTTGATTTGACCAGTAAGCTTGGGTTGTTCTTGGAGAGTTTTGTGGAGCATTACAACATGCGTATTGCATATCCAGAACCACAAAAGTCACATTATCACATTTTAAGGGTGCGTGGAATCTTGGATCATGTTGATGAAACTGGAAGATATCGCCATGTTGTTCACGAACCTTGGTATACACACATGATTGAATACAAAAAGAACTGGAATAATAGCAAAGGCTTAGAATACATGCCATTGTTAAGAGAGGCACTAGCTTACATAGAAAATTACAAGGATAAGGTGATGAAGGATGAACTGGGAAAACATACTCAGTCTATTTAGAATGGAAAATTTGGTGTATTGGATTGTAACAATGGTTGTAGTCATCTTGACCACCATCAAGCAATTCAACCGCCAAGAACAGAAGAACAAAACGAATAACGATGAAATCTTGACGAATTTGCAGACAATAGAAAAGCAAAACATTAAAATGCTTAATCTCCTTGAAATGCATTCGCAAGATATCAAGTCACTAAAGAAGGATGTCAACGTCCTAGAACATCGAGTATCTCGATTGGAAGATTCACAAGTCAATATCTATAATCGCTTAGGAGGCAAAGAGAATGACAACACTTGAAATTATTTTACTCATCACTGCCCTATTATTGTTAGCACTGTATGTGACATCAAAAATGGGTAAAGATCAGCCACTTTCTGAGGTGATCAAGGAAGTTAAGAAAGACTTAAAAAACACAGCTGATAACGTTACTGAGTTAGTTATCAAAGCAAAGGATATCGTCTTTGATGCTAGCGTTCAAAAGGCGATCAAAGAGTTTATCTTGATTGTCGAAGAAAAGAATCGGCTCGCAAAAGACAAAGGAGAAGCGTTCCTTTCTGGTGATGACAAGAAACTCGCAGTCGTATCAAGGCTAAGTGAGTGGGTAAGCAATATCACTGGTTCTACAGAAAAAGCTGTTGAGTTTGTAGAGACCAACCAGTCAAAGATTGAAGCAATCATCAATGACTACATTTCCTTCAGTAACAAAATGCAAGGAAGAGCGACTCTGTCGGAAGCAGAAAAACTCATTCAAGAACAACTTAAGAAATAGCAAGTGACCTCTGGGAATCATCTCCTGGAGGTCTTTTTTGTTGCAAAATTCTGATAGTTTGTTGCAATAAAGAAAATATTATAAAAAATACTATAATAACCCGAACTTTTACACGATTTCTGCGGACTTAGATTTAGGAGGTAATATACATGAGAGCAGAAATCAAAAATCAAATCACACAAATGAATGAACAAGGTGTCGGGTATAAAAAGATAGCATCAGAGTTAAACATATCAATTGGATCAGTGAGAAACATTCTCAAGGAGAAGGATGATAGTACCTGCTGCAGATTTTGTAACAAAAAGCTGAGTTTTATCGTGGGGAAGAAAAAGAAAGTGTTCTGCAGCGACTCATGCAGATATCAGTATTGGAACTCGCTAAAGAAAGTGGCCAAGTGATATGAATATGGACCATTTGAATCGATATATCAATGGTGTGAAGGTAATTGAATCGATGTTTCTAAAAGGTATTATCACCGAAGAAGATTTTATTAAAGCAGAGTCAAATTTAGCAAGAAAACACTGTATCAAACCTAATAGCATTTTCAAGCTTAATGACTTGATAAATGAAGCAAAAAGAGTGATTAATAGTAGTACAAAAAAGGAGTGATATAGTGGAAAAAAACATAAGAAAAATTGAAGCAGAAGAGCAAATTAACAAGCTGAAGAGAGTATGTGCATATGCCAGGGTTTCATCCGAAAAGGAAGCAATGCTTCAGTCACTTTCCAACCAAGTCAGCCATTACAACAAAATGATATCTTCCAATCCTAAATGGCAGTTTATTGGAGTATATGCGGATGAGGGAATAAGTGGAACAAAGGAAGATAGACCTGATTTCATACGCATGGTAAATGATGCAAAGGCTGGGAAAATTGATCTCATCATAACGAAGTCAATAAGTCGATTTGGCAGAAACACTGAAACGGTTATAAGGACAATTAGGGAAATGAATGCACTAGGTGTTGATGTCTACTTCGAATCACAAAACTTGCACACGTTATCAACTGATGGAGAGTTTATGCTTACAATTCTAGCGAGTTACTATCAAGAAGAAGCTAGATCGGTGAGCGAAAACATGAAATGGAGAATCAAACGAGATTTTGAGAAAGGTATTGTGTGGGGTGCAAGAGACTTCTATGGATATAAGGTGGAGAACAAGAACTTCATTGTAGTTCCTGAACAAGCTGAAGTCGTAAAAAGAATATTCAACCTTTATATTGATGGACTAGGAATTCTAGCAATCACACAACTATTAAATCAAGAAGGAGTAAAGCCTCTGCATTCGGAAAAATGGAGTTATGGTTCACTTCTGCAAACCCTCAAAAACATCAACTACACAGGAGACCTCATCCTTCAAAAGACATACAAAGAGAATCACTTAACAAAGAAAAAGATTAGGAACAAGGGTGAGTATCATCAATATTATGTAGAAGATAACCACGAACCAATTATCAGTAAAGAACTATTCAAACAAGCAGCAAGAATTAGAAATCAAAGGGCTAGCCACTTTAAGACAAATGCGAACCGCCCAATCAATAGATACCCTTTCTCAAATAAGATTCGATGTGCATGTTGTGGCGGTGGCTATCAACACAAGACTACTCAATATAGCAGCTTCTGGTTATGCACAACGTATAATGTTCAAGGCAAAGAATACTGCAATGGATCTAAACGGATACATGAAAACAGCCTCTATGATGCTTTAAACGATTACTTAGGTATACAAGAATTCGATGAGAAAACATTCAACAGGAAGATTGACTACATGGTAGCACAGGCAGATAACAAGATAGAACTTCACTTGACGAACGGAGCAGTTGATGTGATTACATGGGAAAATCCTACTAGGAAAAAGAGCTGGACTCCTGAAATGAGAGAAAAAGCAAGGTTAGCTGCATTAGACATGCACCAGAAAAGGAGAGAAATATAATGGGCAGAGTTAGAATCATTCCATCGACAATCAACCCCTTGACGCTTCAAAGTATCAATTCATCGGAACGGAGAAAGGTTGCAGCCTATGCACGTGTTTCAACGGATTCTGATGAGCAGTACAGTTCATATGAAGCACAGGTTAAATACTACAAAGACTTTATTCAAGAAAGAGTAGACTGGGATTACGTCAACGTTTATGCGGATGAAGGGATTTCAGGAACAAGCACCAAAAGAAGAGTAAGTTTTAATCTTATGATAAAGGATGCACTTGAAGGAAATATCAACCTCATCATCACCAAATCAATATCCAGGTTTGCCAGAAACACTTTAGATACCATCACACACATCAGAAAGCTTAAGACAGCAGGTGTTGAGGTGTTCTTTGAAAAAGAGAACTTATGGACGTTTGATTCAAAAAGTGAGATGGTGCTTTCCATGCTTGCTGCCATCGCCCAAGAGGAAAGCAGGAGCATTAGTGAGAACGTCAAAATGGGCATACGCTGGGGTTACAAAGAAGGTAAAGTTTCGATGCCTTATAAGAATTTCTTAGGCTATGATAAAGTAGATGGGAAAATAGTCATCAACAAGAATGAAGCTGAGATAGTGAAACTGATTTACCGGTTATTTCTTAGAGATGGGTGGTCAAGATCATCGATTGCAGACTTCCTCAATAAAAACAATTACTCCAAACCTTCAAAGAAAACAAACTGGACCACCTTAAACATCACCTCGATACTAACTAACGAGAAATACAAAGGCGATGCATTACTTCAAAAAGGATACGTTGAAAATTACCTTGACCACACAGTAAAGAAGAATAATGGTGTTCTTGCACAGTATTATGTTGAGAATAGCCATCCTGGAATCATTGACAAAGAAGAATGGAATCTAGTTCAAGAAGAATTGACAAGCAGAGAAAGATTCAGATACTCCTATTCATCAAATAATCCATATTCTTCAAAACTTATCTGCGAATGTTGTGGACATTTCTACGGTGCTAAGGTTTGGCATTCCAACTCACCACACAGAAAGATAGTGATGCAGTGCAATAAAAAGTTCATCAACAAATGCGACACACCAAGCATATCAAAAGAATCGGTGAATGAAAGATTCGTTCAAGCATATAACCGAGTTATGCTAAACAAATCAGAGCTTATTGAAGATACAAATGAATTGGTTACACTGCTTACCGATACCTCTGATATAGATAGCAAGATCCAAGATCTGAATAACGAAATATTGGATATCAAGCTTCTTATTGAAGGGATGATTAAGGACAATACATCAAGGACTCAAAATCAGGATGAATACATGAAACGCTACAATGGACATCTAGAAAAGTTTCAGACACTCAAAGAACAACTGGATGAAGCTCTTATCCAGAGAGAGTTGAAATGCCAAAAAGCAGAAGCAATGAAATCCTTTGTTAAAGAGATTGAAGATAAGCAAGAATTCATTGAAACCTTCGACCCAGTTTTGTGGAATACGATGCTGAATGAAGCGGTAGTTAACAAAGACAATACGGTTATGTTCAAGTTTAAGAACGAGCGAGTTATTACCATTTAATGATAAACGGCCTCAATTACGAGGCTTTTATCAATATGGAGGTATAGACAAAAAGCAATTTTTATTGTATATTAAAGATAGTCCGATAAGGTAAGGGAATTATTTCCTCAAAGTAATTGAGTAACGCGATTTGTATATTAACTCTTTCGGGAAGCGGGAGTTAATATGCTTAAAGTCTTACAAGTACTATTTTGATTTAATAAGACCTATTAAAGGGATAAGTGTACCTATGCAGGAGTACGCCTATTCTATCGGGAGGTCTTTTTTATTTTCTCGGACAAATAATAGGAGGAAATCAAATGAAGGATTTAAAAGAACACATCGATGATGTACAAAGAAAATGTAGTTATTATTTTAAGAACACGGATTTGTTGCTTCAAGCTTTCACAAGAAAGTCTTATTCAGCTGAATATGGTGGGGAGAACAATGAGGTTTTAGAGTTCTTAGGCGATCGAGTATTGGATTTTTATGTGACCAAAGTCATCGCTGAAAGATACGGATTCTTCAAATCTCAAACGGATACATATGATGAGCAGGAAGATAATGATGAGTACTGCATTAAAGCTCATCGAAACGAGCAAGACTTTACTGAGCTAAAAAAGGAAATCGTAAGCAATGCAAATCTTGCTAGAAGAATTGAAGAACTAGGTTTCAAGACTATGATGTACTTGGGACAAAGCGACATCAATAACAAAGTATGGAATCAAGAAAAAGTTAAAGCTGACCTATTCGAAGCCATTCTCGGTGCCATCGCAATTGACAGTGATTGGGATCCAGATGAGCTTCAAAACTCTGTAGAATTCATGCTTCAAATTGATGATCAACTTCAAGATGTAGAAGATGGCATGGATGAGCTAAAAGAAAATCTAACACAGGAAAATGCAGTCAGCACACTTAAAGAATTGGCTGAAAGTGGTAGATGTTCCATTCCACAATACGATATCCCAGACGAACAAGTCTATGACGATGGTGAGTATTGGTGGTCATGTACATGTCATGTTCGAAGCTGGTCAATTCAAAAAACAGCACTCTCTTCATCAAAAAAAGGTGCTAAGAAGTATGCCGCTTATCTCGTTTTGTGTGACTTCTTTGGTATGGAACCTGAAGAAGAATAGTTCGAACTAATAAATGCCTATAAGGTACTTGGATTACCATGATTTAGAAATGCTTCCCAACTAACACTAGGTTATGGTAATGTTCTGCATACAAGTGCCAATTGGCATT
>DOYO01000038.1 GCA_003518475.1 Acholeplasmataceae bacterium | reverse complement strand
AATGCCAATTGGCACTTGTATGCGGAATATCACCATAACCTAGTATTATCTGGGAAGCTTTTCTATATCACGGGAATCCAAGTACCTTATAGGCAGTTATCTTAAATTATTCATCTTCTGGCTCTATGCCAAAATAATCACATAGAACAAGATAAGTGGCATACTTCTTAGCACCTTTTTTTGATGAAGAGAGTGCTGTTTTTTGAATTGACCAGCTTCGAACATAGCAGGTGCATGACCACCAATACTCACCATCATCATACACTTGTTCATCAGGAATATCGTATTGTGGTATGGAACATCTCCCACTTTCAGCTAATTCTTTTAGTGTGCTGACTGCATTATCCTGAGTTAAGTTTTCTTTAAGCTCATCCATGCCATCTTCTACATCTTGAAGTTGATCATCAATTTGAAGCATGAATTCTACTGAATTTTGAAGCTCATCTGGATCCCAATCACTGTCAATTGCGATTGCACCAAGTATAGCTTCGAATAAATCAGCTTTAACTTTTTCTTGAGTCCATACCTTGTTATCGATATCGCTTTGTCCCAAGTACATCATTGACTTGAAACCTAACTCTTCAATCCTTCTAGCAAGATTCGAATTGCTTACAATTTCCTTTTTCAGTTCAGTAAAGTCTTGCTCGTTTCGATGAGCCTTAATGCAATATTCATCGTTATCTTCTTGCTCATAATATGTATCCGTTTGAGATTTGAAAAATCCATATCTTTCAGCGATGACTTTGGTTACATAAAAATCCAAAACTCGATCGCCTAAGAACTCTAAAACCTCATTGTTTTCCCCACCATATTCAGCTGAATACGACTTTCTTGTGAAAGCTTGAAGCAACAAATCTGTGTTCTTAAAATAGTAACTACATTTCCTTTGTACATCATCGATGTGTTCTTTTAAATCCTTCATTTGATTTCCTCCTATGATTTGTCCGAGAAAATAAAAAAGACCTCCCGATAGAATAGGCATACTCCTGCATAGGTACACTTATCCCTTTAATAGGTCTTATTAAATCAAAATAGTACTTGTAAGACTTTAAGCATATTAACTCCCGCTTCCCGAAATAGTTAATATACAAATCGCGTTACTCAATTACTTTGAGGAAATAATTCCCTTACCTTATTGGACTACCTTTAATATACAATAAAAATGTCTATTTGTCTACATCTCTATATTGAAAAAAGCCTCGTTGTTGAGGCTGTTTAACGTTAAATGATAATTTCTCGCCCATTTTTAAACTTGAACTTAATCTTATTGTCTTTGTTTACGACTGCTTCGTTTACCATCGTATTCCAAAGAATTGGTTCAAACTCTTGGATGAATGATTGCTTGTGCTTGATCTCCTTTACGAAAGATTTCATCGCTTCTGCTTTTTGGCTTTTCAGTTCTCGTTCAATCAATGTATCATCGAGTTGAACTTTGAGAGTTTCAAACTTCTCCAGGTGTGTGTTATATCGTTTCATGTAATCATCCTGATTTTGAGCCCTTGATGTGTTGTCCTTAATCAACCCTTCAATAAGAAGCTTAAGATCGGATATCTCGTTATTCAAGCTCTCTATTTTGCTATCAATTTCCGAGGTATCTGTGAGCACTGTGATGAGCTCATTTGTATCTTCAATCAGTTCTTTCTTGTTCATCATCACTTGATTGTATGCTTGTACGAACCTTTCATTGATTGATTCTTTGGATAGGCTTGGCGTATCACATTTGTTGATGAATTTCTTATTGCATTGCATCATGACTTTACGATGTGGTGTGTTGGAATGCCAAACTTTAGTGCCATAAAAGTGTCCACAGCAACCACAGATCAATCTTGATGAATATGGATTAATCGTTGAATATGCATATTTAAATCTATCTCTACTTGAGAGTTCTTCTTTCACAAGATTCCATTCTTCTTTATCAATGATGCCTGGATGACTATTCTCAACATAATATTGAGTCAGCACACCATTGTTCTTCTTGACGGTGTGCTCGAGGTAATTCTCAACATACCCCTTTTGAAGGAGTGCATCACCCTTATATTTTTCGTTGGTCAGTATTGAGGTAATATTCAATGTAGTCCATGCTGTTTTCTTAGATGGTTTGGAATAGTTGTTTTTATTGAGAAACTCTGCAATCGCTGACCTTGACCACCCATCTCTAAGAAATAACCTGTAAATAAGTTTGACAATCTCGGCTTCATTCTTATTGATGACGATTTTACCATCTACCTTGTCATAGCCTAAGAAATTCTTATAAGGCATCTTTACCTTGCCTTCTTTGTAACCCCAACGGATGCCCATCTTCACATTCTCGCTAATGCTTCTACTTTCTTCTTGAGCAATCGCAGCGAGCATCGACAGCACCATCTCACTTTTAGAGTCAAAGGTCCATAAATTTTCTTTTTCAAAGTAGACCTCAACACCTGCAGTTTTCAACTTTCTTATGTGAGTGATGGTATCAAGCGTATTTCTTGCGAAGCGTGAGATGGACTTGGTAATAATGAGGTTAATCTTTCCTTCAAGGGCATCTTTGATCATCAGATTGAAACTTGCTCTGCGTTTGGTACTAGTTCCTGAAATGCCTTCATCAGCATAGACGTTAACGTAATCCCAGTCAACTCTATCTTGAATGAAATCTTTGTAGTACTTAACCTGTGCTTCATAAGAACTATACTGCTCATCGGAGTCCGTTGAGACACGAGCATAAGCTGCAACCTTTCTCCGTTCCGATGAATTGATACTTTGTAGTGTTAGTGGGTTGATGGTTGATGGTATGACTCTAACTTTTCCCATGTTAATTCTCTCCTATTTTCATTTGTTTTCTTTGTGTTTTGTCTTGCTTTCTCTTTCATTTCAGGTGTCCATGAGTCTTTTCTTGATATCTCTTTCCATGTGATTTCATCAACGGTACCATTTATTAAATGAAGTTCTATCTTGTTGTCCTTCTGGGCGACCATGTAATTGACCTTCTTGTTAAACTTTCTTTCATCAAATGATGTTGTACCTAAATACTCATTTATTGTTTCATATAGACTTTTTTCTGGGATTCGTCTTGATTCACTACAGAATGCTTTACCTTGAGTGTTATACGTCGTACAAATCCAGAAATCGTGCTTCGGTGTCGTCTTGTGTTGATAGCCACATCCACAACATCCACATTTAATCTTGTTCGTGAATGGATAGGCATTTGTAGTTCTTTTCACATTCGTTTTGAATCGATTTGCTCTTTGATTTCGAATAGTCTGAGCTTCTTTGAATGTTTCTTTACTGATGATGGGCTCATGATTGTCCTCCACATGATACTGATGAAACTCACCATTGTTCTTAACCTTCTTCTTTGTTAAGTGATTCTCAAGGTATGTTTTTTGAAGAATCAAATCGCCTGTATAACTATTGTTCTTTAGGATTTGAAGAAGGGAACCATAACTCCATAATTTAGAGTGCATCGGTTTGATGCCTTCTTGATTGAGTTGTTTCGTAATGGCAAGTATTCCTAAACCGCCTATATAGAGGTTGAATATTCTTTGAATCACTTCCGCTTGTTCAGGAACCACAATGAAGTTCTTATTTACCACTTTGTATCCGTAGAAGTCTCTAGCACCCCATGAAATACCCTTTTCGAAATCCTTCTTGATTCTCCACTTCATGTTTTCACTCACCGATCTCGCTTCTTCTTGGTAGAAACTCGCAAGCAACGTCAGCATAAACTCACCATCCGTCGATAAAGTATGCAAGTTTTGTGATTCGAAATAGACATCAACACCTAATGCATTCATTTCCCTAATTGTTCGAATCACTGTTTCTGTATTTCTACCAAACCTGCTGATTGATTTCGTAATGATTAAATCGATTTTCCCAGCCTTTGCATCTTCCACCATGCGTTTGAATTCGGGACGATCTTCCTTCGTCCCACTGATGCCTTCATCTGCATACACACCTATAAACTGCCATTTGGGATTTGAGCTTATCAACTTGTTGTAATGACTAACCTGGCTAGAAAGCGACTGAAGCATGGCTTCTTTTTCTGATGAGACCCTGGCATACGCACAGACTCTTTGCAACTTAAATATCTGTTCATCAGCATCGATTTTATTGATTCTTTTTCTCACTGTATCACTCCTTTTTTGTATTACCATATATCACTCTTTTGGCTTCAATTATCAAGTCATTAAGCTTAAAAATGCTATTAGGTTTGATACAATGTTTTTTGGCTAAATGTGTCTCAGCTTTGATGAAATCTTCTTCATCGATGATGTTCCTAATAAACATCGTTTCCATAACTTTGATGCCATTCACATATCTATTCAAATTGTCCATGTTCATTTGGTTTTCCCCCTTTCTTTTGAGAATTCCAATAATCGTATCTGCAAGAATCGTTGCAGTATACTTTTCTTTTCTTACCTTCAACAAAGTTTAACTTTTTGCCACAAAATTTGCAGATTGCACCTTCATCCTTTTCCCTGAGTGCATTTCGCACTGAACCGATAGATATGTTTAGCTCACTTGCAATCTTTTTGTACCCGATACCTTGTTCATTCATCTGTGTGATTTGATTTTTGATTTCTGCTCTCATGTATATTACCTCCTAAATCTAAGTCCGCAGAAATCGTGTAAAAGTTCGGGTTATTATAGTATTTTTTATAATATTTTCTTTATTGCAACTAGGTTATAGTTTTTTGCATCAAAAAAGACCTCCGAGATATTATTCCCAGAGGTCAGTTTCTATTTCTTTAATTGTTCTTGGATGAGTTTTTCCGCTTCCGACAGAGTCGCTCTTCCTTGCATTTTATTACTAAAGGAAATGTAATCATTGATGATTGCTTCAATCTTTGACTGGTTTGTCTCTACAAACTCAACAGCTTTTTCTGTAGAACCAGTGATATTACTTACCCACTCACTCAGTCTCGAAACGACAGCGAGTTTCTTATCATCCCCAGTAAGGTACGCCTCACCTTTAACTTTTGCGAGCTGATTCTTTTCTTCTACAATCAAGATAAACTCTTTGATAGCCTTTTGAACGCTTGCATCAAAGACGATATCCTTTGCTTTGATAACTAAGTCGGTGACGTTATCAGCTGTGTTTTTTAAATCTTTCTTTACTTCTTTGATCACCTCAGAAAGTGGTTGATCTTTACTCATTTTTGATGTCACATAAAGTGCCAACAATAATAGGGAAGTGATGAGTAAAATAATTTCAAGTGTTGTCATTCTCTTTGCCTCCTAAGCGATTATAGATATTGACTTGCGAATCTTCCAATCTCGATACACGATGTTCTAGGACGTTGACATCCTTCTTTAGTGACTTGATGTCCTGCGAATGCATTTCAAGGAGATTTAGCATTTTAATGTTTTGCTTTTCTATCGTCTGCAAATTCGTCAAGATTTCATCGTTGTTTGTTTTGTTTTTCTGTTCTTGGCGGTTGAATTGCTTGATGGTGGTCAAGATGACTACGACCATTGTTACAATCCAATACACCAAATTTTCCATTCTAAATAGACTGAGTAGGTTATCCCAGTTCATCCTTCATCACCTTATCCTTGTAGTTTTCTATGTAAGCTAGGGCTTCCCTTAATAACGGCATGTATTCTAAGCCTTTGCTATTGTTCCAGTTCTTTTTGTATTCAATCATGTATGTATACCATGGCTCGTGGACAACATGTCGATACCTTCCGGTTTCATCAACATGATCCAAGATTCCACGAACCCTAAAAATGTGATAATGCGACTTTTGTGGTTCTGGATAATCAATACGCATGTTGTAATGCTCCACAAAACTTTCCAAGAACAACCCAAGCTTTCCTGTTAAATCAACGTTCTTGTATGCTTCATATTCATCTCGATAGCTCTCATTTAAGTAAATTAGGTTATCCTTTTCTGATAGAACTTCATCGATATAGGCACGATCGTATAGAGGAACTGTTGGATCTAAGTTTTGTTTCTTTAAATAAACATCTCTTCCGTATGCAAAAATATCAAGTTCACCCAGACTCAAGTGAACATTACCTTTGA
>DOYO01000052.1:39385-40155 GCA_003518475.1 Acholeplasmataceae bacterium | reverse complement strand
TAAGCCTAATGTTAATAAGCTTCAATAAATATCTACCTTTTAAAAACTATTCAACTTCAAAAACGTCCTTGATTTCCCCAGCAATATCTTCAACAAGCTCAGTGTTGATTTTTGCGTTATCGTCATCTTTTATTCCTTCAGGGTCATCACAAGCAGCAAGCGAGACCACCAAAATGAGCATCACTAGAATCAGTAATAGTTTTTTCATATTATTCCTCCACAGGCACGTATGCTGAAATGATGATACTCAATCCAGTTTCAATCTCCAAGGATCCTGGAACCATCGGGAAATCATTTCCAGTGTTGTCATAGAATGTATAGGTATTGAGGGTTATATTCTTTCGATATCCGATTTGCATCAAAGAAATCGATAAATCCTTAACGACACCGATTTCAGGATTGATTTGAATATGGTTTGAAAATTCCAGCCATTCTTCAGTATCAGACCATGATCCGCTGTTGACGATCCATCTTGCCAAATCTATATCGTTAGAGGTTGTCAAAATCATCATGTGCGTCTGGCTTGAATTCGCAATGCCATCTTGAACCAAAACCAGAGTACCGACATAAACAGTCAACACATCATTGATTTCAACATGATCTTTTAATAAGGATAAATCATCTGGAACACTTAAAACGATGATATCAAACTTGAAAGCTTCAACGATTCTGATTTCATCAAAAGGATACTCCAATGTTTCCGCTTTGGTTTCAAAAAGAGAAAAATTCATGACACTCGCAAGTAGCAGCAAGACAATCCATACTTTTTT
>DOYO01000052.1:34703-39323 GCA_003518475.1 Acholeplasmataceae bacterium | reverse complement strand
GCTTGTCCGGAGATGCGAATGGGGAACCCCTTCACATCATTCATGGCTTCTTTAATGATTTTAGAAGCGAGCTTCTGGCTTCTATACTCTGGATCCGTGACGACTCTGCTTAAGGCATGCTCGTTTTGAAACTTCACTCCCGGTGGAATAAGTCTCAAATATGAAACCAGCTTTTCTCCATCAAAGATCATATAATGAACTGATTTTTGATCTCTGTAGTCGGTGTCCACATATAAAATCGCTTGTTCCATGATAAAAACCTTGTTTCTTAAATCAAGGATTTGATAAATCTCCTGATTCGATAATTCATTAAATGTTTTCTTAACGATGTTTGATAACATGTTTGAACACCCAAGGCGCACCAGCCGCCGCCCATACTCCTATCATTAAGTATCTGAAAAAATCTAAGAACAAATCAAGTGTTGTTGGATTGGTTTCTTCAAGTGCGCTATAGGGAAGGATGAATTTCAATCCTTCTTTAATCACCAAAACGATAACAAGTCCGATGACAAGCTTCAAGACTTGTTTCCAAAACGTTGTTTTCACGTCATACTTGACATAAACCTTTTCAATATAGTACCCGGATGCGAATCCGATGAATCCGCCTGCGGCGATATATAAATCATGATTTTTTACAAAAAACAAGAGAATAACAAATAGAGGAATCAGCATCACTGTGTAAATATGCTCTTTATCCTTCATATTTCTGACAAGTTTGAAGGTGAAGTGTGAAATGAAGAATGCTAAGACAACTCCAACCAAAACGTCTGAGAGATAATGCTGACCCAGATAGACTCTGGATAGCGGGACCAAGACCATGATGGCGATTCCGACATACCAAATCCAATTCTTCTTCGTTTTCTTTGAAGCATCATAGGCAGTATACCCTAAAACTCCGGCTGCTTGCGCATGTCCTGATGGGAAAGAATATCCATCCGTATTCCAATGCTCTTCACTTTCAACGCCTTCCAGATAAAATGGCCGTTGTCTTTTGAAGATTTCTTTAAGGGATGAATTGACAATTGCGGATGTCATGAATGCGAAGACGAACATGTGCGCGTATTTCTTATCAATCGTCCAGTAAATAATGACTGCGATCGCGATGAAAACATATTGATCCCCAATCTGCGTCACGATATAAAAGAACCAATCCAGTACAGGGTTTCTTAAAAGCTGCAGCGCTTTTACAATTTCTAAGTCCATATGCTCTTTACCTCATCCTTGAGTTTTGTTTCTTCTTCTTTATCTATTTCAATCATATAATGCGATTTTGGCACTTTCCAGTAATTTCTTTTGGTCAGATAGCCTTCATTTCTAAGCTTTTGAAGCATGAGCTTCGCCATTCGATAGCCATATTCAGCTTTGCTTGTGACTGCGTCAGGCTTGAAATCTAGAATATCATAAGGAATCATGTGAAACAAGTATTTGGTTTCAAGATTCACGAGCATGATATTATGCTCTTCATACTTCTTGGCGTGAAAATGTCCATCGATGGAAACAGAGATGATGATGTTGCAGCCAGCATCTAAAAGCGGTTGGATCGGGCAGTTGTCAATGATTCCACCGTCGACATAATGGTTTTCCCCAATCGTCGTTGAACCGAACAATACCGGGATAGACGCGCTCGCCATGACGGCTTTATGCGGATCATCTGTTTCATTCAAATGGAAAACTTCTTTTTCCATCCGATGAATCATCACCTGCTCAAGCAACGAATCCTTCTTTAACTTGGCTGCTGTCGCATATCCTTGCATCCTGCTCTTTCTGATTTCACTTAAAGAGACTTCCTTTGACAATGTTTCAAATAAGTCTTTAATGCTATACAAACCCAAACGGTCCAATTTCAAACGGTCTGGAACAATGCCATAGATATCTTTATTGCTGATTTTTTGCCAGATTTCAATCATTCTTTCATTAGGTACTTTCGCCATAATCATCAGTGTATTGATCGCACCGATGGATGTTCCTGAAATATGTCTGATTTGTCTTAATAGTTTTTCTTCTTCCAGTGCCTTAAGTATTCCAATCTGATAGGCTCCTCTGGCACCACCGCCACCAAGGGCGATACCAACCTTGTTTCTCGTAAAAATCACCGGGATCCCTTCAATATTTTCTTCATACGCATATTTTGGTCTTTTTCTTTCAAGCTTTCTCGCTTGTCGTAATCTCTCTTGCCCTTAGCGAGACCGATTTCAACCTTGCACAATCCTTCCTTCAAATAAACCTTGAGTGGAACGATGGTATAACCCTGTTCCCTTGTTTTCCCAAACATCTTCAAGATTTCCTTTTTATGGAGCAAAAGCTTTCTAGGTCTGGTTTCTTCGTGGTTGAAGATGCTTGAAAAGTCATATTTCGCGATGTGGAGATTATGAACAAAAGCTTCGCCGCCTCTAAAGGTGACAAAGGAATCGTTCACGGTGACTTTACCGGTTCGAATCGATTTAATTTCACTGCCTAAAAGCTGGATGCCTGCTTCATAAGTTTCCTCGATGAAGTAATCATGCCTTGCCTTTTTGTTTTGGCTTATAACCTTCATGTTTATAGTCCTTCTTTGGTTTATTCTTATCTACGATGACAAAATCCATTTTCTTTGTTGCTAAATCAACATCAAGAAGTTCAACTTTGACTTGGTCGCCCAATCTATATTTCTTGCCTCTTCTGCCCATAAAGGTCAGATTGGCTTCATCATACATGTAATAATCATCCAAGACACGTAAAGGAACAAATCCTTCAATGCCGGATGCGAGCTTGACAAACATGCCCGATGGCATCATCTGCGTGATGGTGCTCTTAAAGAAATTACCGATCTTGTCTGACATGTATTCACAGCTCTTCAGCTTTTGAACGTCTCTTTCCATTTGAACAGCTTTTCTTTCCTGATCCGAGGTATGCGTTGCAACCTCGTTCATGATCGATTCAAAATGCTGGAGATCAGTTCTTCTATTTTTGGATTCTCCTAAGACAAACCGGTGAATCAAACGATGAAGAATCAAATCAGGATATCTTCTGATCGGAGATGTGAAATGCGCATAATAGGTAGCACCCAGCCCGTAGTGAGGGGCGAGCTCGTTACTGTATTTCGCTTTTTGCATCGCTCTTAATAATAACATATGCACGATATATCCATATGGAGTATCTGAAGTATTCTTTGTTAAAATCTGTAAAGGTTTGGGACTGCCGATCTGTTTTAGATTCACAGGGAATCCAAGTTTAGCAACTGTCTGCAAGGCCGTTTTCAGCTTAGTGACATCTGGATTTTCATGGATTCTATATATGGAAGGCAGCTTCGCTTCATGCATGTGGAACGCGACTGTCTCATTCGCGATCAGCATGAAGGATTCAATCAATTCTTCCGCATCATCCGTCTTTCTTTCATAGACATCCAATACTCTTCCTTGATCATCAACGATAAATCCGAGTTCAGAAGATTCAAATTCTATTTCTCCGCGGAGCGCTCTGATCTTCTTCAATTTTTGAGAAAGCTCGTTCATGGTTGTCAGCATTTGTTCAACATCATGATTGTGCAACGTCTGGTTATTCTTTAAATAATGATTCACTTCATCATAGGTTAATCTCTTTTTACTGATGAGATAGCTCTTCTTGATTTCGTGAGATACAACCTTCGCATCCATATCTAGAATCATGTTGCAGGATAATGTAAGCTTCAATTCATTCGGATTGAGCGAGCATAAGTCATTTGATAATAAATGCGGCAGCATCGGGATCACACGGTCAGCCAAATAGGAGCTTGTGCTTCTACGGTAGGCTTCATCATCAATCAAAGTTCCTTCTTGAACATAATGAGAGACGTCTGCGATATGAACGCCCAAATGATAGAATCCGTCCTTAACGGTCAAGCTGATGGCATCATCTAAATCCTTAGCGTCTTTTCCATCAATCGTGACAATCAATTCTTTTGTCAAATCAAGTCTTTCCTTCTTTTCAACTTCCATATCGATATGGATATGCTTCAAGGAATCAATCACTTGGTCCGTAAATTTTTGCGGCCATTCATAAGCATGGACAATCTTTAACGTGTTGATGTCAGGATCATTGGTATGTCCGATGATTTGTTGAACATGGGCGTAAACGCCATATTCATCAATCGATTCAACTTCAAGCATGACGACATGGCCTTGAACAAGACCTTCCTTGCTGTCGACTTCAAGTCTTCTGTCTAAATAAGTATCTGGTTCAAAGAATAATCCTTTAGGGGTTTTCTTTAATGTAGCTACCAATACGGTCAAGGCTCTTTTAACAACTAAAACAACCTTGGGTTCAACTCCTTCTTTAACCAAAACGATATCATCATGCATCGCGTCGCCCAAATAGCGCTGATCGATATAGATATCTTCCAATTCCTGTCTTAAAAATCCAAACGTCTTCTTATGATCCAAACGTCCGATCAAAATATCAGGTTTTAAACTATAGTATGGTGCATCAAAGACCAAATAAGGGTATTTTTCAAGTTCGATTCCCTTTAAATCATCCTGATGAATTTTTCTTGTCTGATGATTGTAAAACTCCAAATATACATTTTCCATTTCTTTTTACCTCGCATTCATTATATCATAAAAAAAGCCTCATAAAGGGTAAAGAAAAAGCGATTTTCATCGCTTT
>DOYO01000052.1:0-34650 GCA_003518475.1 Acholeplasmataceae bacterium | reverse complement strand
TTCTTTGGTATGACCGGGTCAAGAACTAAATCTTGGTGATATTGCCTGATACCGAACACATTGCTGATCATCTGGTTGATATAAATGCCAGGTCCGCTAGAGTAAAGTCTCCATCCGCCTTTAACAGCGATCGATCCTGATTTGATTCTGTTGAATTCTTTTTTCGCTTGATAACGATCCATGAACCAAGCATCAGAACTTGAAAAATAGACGTTTGATTGGCGGTAATACGCGTTATTCACGGTTTCTTGAATGAGGATAGGGTTGATGGTGAATAATCCTTCATAGGCGTCATTTGCTTGTCCAATCTTCGCCATCGCTTCGATGTAGCGGATATGGGCATGCACATATTGAAGTCCGATTTCTCTACCGAAGTTCGCAGCTGTTTCCGCACGGGAGAAATAGGTCTTCTTCCCGCTCTTGTATTCNNGGGTTGATCTTTTTAGGTTCTGCGATTTCAGAAATCATTGAACGCGTAAATGGGAGCAATCTATATTTAAGTCCGGTCTTCTGATCTCTTGGATGCAATAAGTACGTGATATCATCCCCGTTGAATACGATGAATCCTGCAGGAATGCCATCCACGATGATATATTTTTCATAGTCCGCTTTGACCTTTATGGATAATTCCTTCAATTCCTTAGCGAATGCCTGATGATGGCCGCCGATTTCAATCGACAGTTCTTTCAACGATTCATAAAGAAGCGCTACTGTCCAACCGCTGACCATCTTATTGGTCAGATCGTGATTTGCTGGTTGAAGCGTATCATCCCAGTCACCGCCTCCATATCTTGGCAGACAGGTTTCAGGTATAAACGTCTTTTGGATGCTTTCGACTTGCTTTGCCACGTGCTGCAGTAACGTGACAGGTTCAGTGAATTGGTTCTTCTCCATCGACATATAAGGAATCTTTTCAGATAAAATCTTTAAGTCTGATGTCGCTTTCAGATAGTAAGCAAGCGCACGAAGCGGCCAGATGATGATATCTCCATGAGACTCATGGGCTTGAATCTGATAATACTTGTCAAACATGTACCACTGCGGGAAATCTCCATTTTCAATGAATTGTCTCTTATAAACCTTGATCAGAATTTCCCTGACGATGTCATAACGCTGGACAGCGGAGAAAAACTCAATCGGTCCCTGGCAGACATCTCTTGTTCCCCAAGCAGCACCGTTTGATTGTTCAAGACCGTGCGGTGAGGAATAATGAGTCAGTGCGTTATGGGTGTACCAGAAGGTGATATCAGACAGCTTGTTCAAATCCTCTTGGAACTTCGGATGTGAAAGATGAAGCCCGTCTGTGAAGGATTCGAAATAGGCGGTTCCTTGACTGTCCGCTGATTTGTAATCGATATCGGGCATATTTTCAAACTCTTCATTGAAGGTTGCGTAGGTATCGAGTTGGATCTCCGATTGATACTGATAGCTCATGATCAAAAGTCCGTTTTGATCATCGGTATTGAACGCGTCTTTTTCACTCACGATATGAAAATCTTTACTGCTTGAAATCTTGTATTTTAAATGGGGATACTTTTCGATGAACATAGAATGGAGGGGAGCTTTAAAGAGTAAAGTCCTTTCTTCTTTCTCATATTCAATGTCATATTGATATTCATTCACGCCCATCAAGATTTGACTGGTGATTGCGATATCATAGGGAGTTCCTGTTTCAGAGTAAATGCGGAGCACCTGATGCGCATGATCCATATCGACAAATGTTTCAACAATCAGTGCGTCATCATTCAATTGATAATACCATTTAGTCGTTGTTCCACCCATTTCATAATAGGACGGCACGCCCAAGACTTCATAGGAGTCATTGGTTCTGACATAAATTCTTTGACCGGATATTTTTTGAATGTTGAGCGGATTTCTGGAATCTCCCAGCATCTTGTTGAAGGAAGTATTACCTAAAACGAGATGGGAATTGAAGAGTCCAAACATGAAGTTCGTCGTTGCCATCACCTGTTCGCTCACATGCGTCAAATCGCCATGAATCATCAAGTGGCCATGGGGACGTTCGACAAGAAGTTCCTTTTGTTTCAAAACGACATGATGGTGGTTGTCTGTAAAGAAGGATAAAATGCCATCATTATTTTTTTCAATGTGATGCATATTCTTGAACTTATTCTTTAAATCTTGATCGCTTAAATTCTTGCCGTTGATGGTTTCACTCGCATTCATCATGGAAAGAGATGCCTTCATCTGAAAGGCGCGCATGGAAAATAATCTAGTCTTTTCAATCTGCAGAATATCCAAAGGACGTTCTACTGCATCATATCCCTTTGGATAATAGAAACCGTAGAACTTGATCTTTTCAACTCCGCCGCCTAGTTCTATCATTTCGCTTTGCAAGGCTAAATAAGAGAACTCATACTGATATATTTTTGAAACCAGTTTCAAATCCATCATCGCTTCAGGAATACCTGTTTCCTTGTAGGACAATCCAAAGAACTGAAAACCGTCTGTTGAATAGGCAACGTTTTTGGAATAGCTTCCAATTTGCAGATATTGTGATTTCCCTTGATTCTGTCTTGCACATAATGTATACCCGTGATCATCTTTATATGCCTTGTAATCGATATACTGAACGGTATAGGCTTCACTTGAACTGACAGCACCTTTGGATGCGATTCCTGCGTCTTGTCCATAAAGGACATCAATCTTGTGATAGGTCGGAGAGTCTAGGAGAACCTCGAAATCCCATTGGAATTCACGCATCGTAAAGACTACAGAATACTTGATATCTAAAAAACTGCCGCGGTAAATCGCACGGTCTTTGTCCAATTGAAAATTACTTTCTGAGTGTCTGCCAATCAATCTGGTAAACTGAATGCCCTCAGGAAGATGGACACGCAAGTATAAATTCATCATGGATCCATCGATGGTGTTTCCCTTGACTAGGTTGATTTGATTGTCCATGTAGGTGATTTCATGAATATCTCCTGTTTCCAGAAAGTAAAATGAAATTCCGCCTTGATTCAATTCTTTGACACGGATTGTATTTTTTAAAATCATTTTACGACCTCCTTGACAAGATGGAAGTCCATCTTGGTCAGTGTTTCCGAATTGGAACCGATCATGACTGCGAATCTGCCGGTTTCCAAGACGGTTTGTCCTTCACCATTCATAAAGGATAAATCATGATTGGATAATTCAAACTCAACAGTTTTCTTTTCATGTTGATCAAACCATATTTTTTTAAATCCTTTAAGCTGCTTGAGAGGTCTTGAAATAGTTGCTGAATAATCTCTGATATAGAGCTGGACAGTTTCATAACCAGGTATGTTCGTTGTATTTTCAACGTTGATGCTGATTTTAAGTTTCTCATCCTTTGTGATGGACTTCTTTGAAACGGACATGTCTGTATAATTGAAGTTTGAATAGGACAATCCATATCCGAATGGAAATAACGGACTGTTTTCAACATCGAGGTAGTAACTCACAAATTCATTATGACCACCATCTGTCTTAGGTCTTCCAGTATTCAAGTGATTGTAATATATAGGGATTTGACCGACGTTACGCGGATAACTCATTGTGAGCTTTCCAGATGGATTGTTTACTCCCGTCATCAAATCCGCGATTGCATCATTGGCCATGCTGCCTAAGAAATAGACGTCCAAAATGGCGTTAGTCTGCATGATGTTCGTTAAATCGAGAGGTCTTCCATGATAAAGGAGAACCATAGATTTCTTATTCATGAATTCTGAGAAGGTTACGAAGCTTTCTTGTTTTCTCGGCAATCGGATATCACTTCTGGAATGTGCTTCTCCGCTTTCCTTTTCATGCTCGCCCAAGGCGAGGATGATGACATCCGATTCTCTCACCAATTCCATGTCGCTATCTGATAAATCACTTGGGTGAGATACTTCTTTTGTCAGAATCAAGGAAATGCCCTGCTCAACTAAAAGCTCAGAGAGTTGATGATTTAAGTTATTTCTTCCATGCCAAGACCATGGACCGTTTGTTGATGTTGATTCTGCATATGGACCAATCATTACGTATTTTAACTTCTTGTTTAGAGGAAGAATTCCGTCATTTTTGAGTAGTACGGCACTTTCAAGCGCTGCTTCTTTCGCTCTTTGAAGATGATTTGCTGATCTGACCAGTTTTTCTTCTTGTTCTATACTCGCACCCTTATAAGGATTATCAAATAATCCGATTTGTTTCTTTAATTTCAGAATGCGGTAGACAGCTTGATCTATCAGCTTGATATCAACTGTTTGATTTTCAACGAGTTTTTTCAAGTAATTGGTATAGCATGAGGATGCCATTTCGATATCTAATCCGGCTTCAATCCCGCGGATGGCTGCTTCTTTATCATCTTCTGCACATCCATGCTCGATGATTTGATGGAGTGAATCATAATCAGAAATGGTAACACCTTTGAATCCCCATGACTTTCTAAGTAAATCTTTTAATAGATATTTGTTGACGGTTGCCGGTATGCCATCTAAGACATTGAACGAAGTCATGATTAAATGCGCTCCAGCGTCAACTGCAGCTTTATATCCTGTGAAATAATCGTTATGCATGGATAATCTGGACATATCGACGGTGTTATAGTCTCTTCCGGATTCGGATGCGCCATAGGCTGCGAAATGCTTGACGCATGCTGCGATATTTCCATCCTTGCTGATGTCGTCCTGCTGATAGCCTTCTACGATTGATTTCGTAAATATTTGATTTAAATAAGGATCTTCGCCAAATCCTTCAACGACTCTTCCCCATCTAGGATCTCTAGATAAATCCGCCATTGGGGAGAATGTGACGTGGAGTCCGGCAGTGGATGCTTCGATTGCCGATACGCGTGCCATGTCATATGCCAGTTTAGGATTCCATGAGGTCGATAAAGCAAGCGGAACCGGAAAGATGGTTTCATAGCCATGGATTACGTCCGCCATAAACATCAAAGGAATCTGATGTCTGCTTTTCTTTAAATAATTCTTCTGAACTTCAATCATTTCACTGGCGTTTCTAATTCCCAAAACAGAACCGGCACGAAAAATCTTCGCTTCATTCAGTGCGAGATCATTGACGTTTCCTGCAACTTCAATCTCGAGGTTCTTAATAAAGAAGAACGGAGCGATCTGAAGCATTTGTCCTATTTTTTCTTCAATTGTCAGCGTATTGAGTAATTTTTTGATGTCCATAAAAGAATCTCCTTTAGTTCATCGATCGTCTTTTTAGCAAGATTCCCTGATGATGACCTCTCCCTTTGGATGGCCAATATTTTTAATTTTTTTAAGCTGGACGATATCTAGGACTGCGGAAGCGACTTGTCTTCCCCATTCCGTGTGGTCAATTCCGATGGTTGTCAGTTTCGGCGTGATATATTCGCTCAAGTAAATATTATCGAATCCTGCAACAGCGATTTCTTGAGGAATTTTTATATGTTCTTCACGAAGCGCCTGCATGAGTCCGATTGCTGACTCATCATTGCCGCAATAGACAAATCTGGGTTTGTTGGTTTGTTTGCTGATTTCTTTACCGACGGCATATCCGCCATGAATGGTGAAATCTCCCTTGAAGAACTGATGATGGGTGATGTCCTTATCCTTCAATGCCTGTAAGAATCCATCATATCTGTGGTTATTGTTGAACGCATCGCTTGGACCGCTCAAATAAGCGAAATCCCGATACCCATTGTTAATCATTTGCGTAATCAACTGGTAAACCAAGCCTTCATTATCGATGACGCTTGAATAGATGTTTTCACCCTTCAATTCACGGTCTAAAACATATAATGGCAAGCCATGTTTTGCATAATTAATGAGGACGTCATCCGTCAGTCCGCCATCAAAAACGATGGCTCCGTCAACCTGGCGTTCATTCAAAAGATTGGCTGAAGACTTTCCTGAACTCACGACGATATTGAAATTATTTTCTTGAAGCTTTTGTCTGATTCCTTCTAGGACATCAGAGAAAATCGGACCTGCGAACCCATAAATGAAGACGCCGATGTTTCCGGTTCTTTTCGTTTTTAAGTTGCGTGCGATTCCATTTGGATAATAATTCAGTTCTCTTGCTGCATCCATGATTCTCTTTTTAGTTTCGGGATGCACATTGGGCTGATTGTTCAAGGCGTAGGATACGGTGGAAATTGAAACGCCTGCAAGTTTGGCAACATCCTTAATCGTTGGCATGAAGTTCATCTCCAATCTTTAGAATACAGGTGTAGTAAGGTGGAATCGTCATCTTATTCCCTACTTTAACCCTTGAATCATTGGTAATCAAGCATTCTTGAATCTGATCGGGTATGGCAATCTCTAAGGATTGATTGCTGAAGGATCCGATAACAAGCACTTTCTCATCCCCATAAAAACGATAATAACCAAATAGTTCAGGATGATTTTTCATGAACGGGATGAAATTCCCTTCATGAAAAACATCATATTTTTTGCGGATAGAAAACAATTTCTTAAAATACTGAAAAACACCGGATGGATCTTTCACGTCAAAAGCTGCGTTGATATCAATATAGTTTGGATTGACATCGAGCCATGGCTTGCCAGTAGAGAAGCCTGCATTTTTCTTGTCATCCCACTGGAATGGAGTTCTGGAGTTATCTCTGCCCTTGGCATAAATCGATTCCATAATCATCTCTTCGCTGAAGCCTTGATTTTTCATGATGTTGTAAATATTGATGGTTTCAATATCTTTATACTGATGGATATCCTTAAACTGAACACCTGTCATGCCGATTTCTTCTCCTTGATACACATAAGGAGTGCCCTGCATGCCATATAACACGGTGGAAAGCATCTTCGCGCTTTCCTTCCGATATGCTAAATTCCCATATCTTGAAACAGCTCTAGGCTGATCATGATTCGCTAAAAATAATGAGTTCCAGCCTTTTTGGTAAAGCTTAGTCTGCAGAGATTCGAAGACCTCTTTGAATTCGAGTAAGTCCAGTTTTTTGAGCATCCATTTTCCCTGACCTGGAACTTCGTCAAGACCAACATGCGCGAACTGGAAAATCATCGATAAGAGGGGATTTTTCTGACTGGTGAATTCTCTCGCTTTTTCAATGGATATGCCAGGCATTTCACCGACGGTCATGATATCTCTATGTTTAAAGCATCTGTCGTTCATTTCCTGCAAACGTTCAATCAGATAGGGTCCGTCGCTTAATTGTTTGTTTTTGACATCTTTACCGATCAGATCAATCACGTCTAGCCTGAAACCATCGATGCCTTTGTTCAACCAGCGGTTGATCATGGCATATATTTCATTTCTGAGCTCTGGATTGTCCCAGTTCAGATCTGGTTGTTTTTTTGAAAATAAATGGAAATAGTATTGATTGGTTATGGATGAATATTCCCAAGCGGATCCACCGAAAACAGATCCGATATCGCTAGGTTCATCCGCCCAAATATAGTAATCTCTTTTTGGATTATCCTTTGACTTCAATGCTTCCTTGAACCATATATGCTCATCAGAGGTATGATTGACGACCAAGTCCATGATGATTCTCATCTTTTTCTGGTGCGTTTCATGGATCAGATTGTTCATATCTTCTAACGTACCAAAAATTGGATCAATGGCATCGTAATCACTGATATCATATCCGTTGTCATCCATCGGAGACTGATAAACAGGAGATAACCAGATGACATCGACACCCAAATCCTTCAGGTAATCAAGCTTTGAAACAATACCCTTTAAATCACCATAGCCATCACCATTGGAATCCTTGAAACTTAAGGGATAAATTTGGTAGACTAAGGCTTTCTTCCACCATGCTAATCCAATCTTCTCCATTCAAGCACCTCAATTCCTTTTTGAATGACTTCATGAGACATGAAAGCTTTTTGGACATCTTGATAAAGATAACTGTTGACCATCAGCATTTCCAATCCCTTATTGATAGAAATATATCTGCTGGAAATCCACGGCGTATCACCCTCAAAGTTAAATCCGTCATAGAATCCATATGGACCCCACAAGCCTGGAATCTTCATCATTTCAATGATGGAATCCATGCTGATATCAGGTGTGAACGGCAATGAACCGATTGGTCCGAATGGCGAAACCGTACCATCGGTATTGATCTTGTTATCGTGATTCGGAAGCGCTCCGAATACACGGTATCCCTTAGGAGTATCCGATGCTGTAAATCCAAAGAAGTATTTTGAAAATGTCTTAAACTCCGTATGATAATCAATCGCGCATGCTTGATGCACCAGAGTTGCTTGTTTCGCATTCGCAAACCAAGAAATTCCATCTTTATCAACGATATTTCTTAAGTCTAACCATGCCAGCGGAAATTGATAGACAAATTGCGCATTGCCTGGTGAGTAAATATAATCAATACCCTTATAGTTTCCATGAACACGTTCAAATCCTTCATATAAGGATAATGCTTCTTTGCTATAGCCGCTTCCACCGATCATTACGTACATCATCAATTGTTCAGCAAACATTTCCCATTGATGGATGAATCCCGGCTTTTTACCGACATAATCTCCACCCTTGTCAGGATTATAGGACATATAAAGCAGCTTTTTATGGTTATTCTCATGAATCAGCACAGACCAATCCACGCGGTCCATGATTGTTTTTGCCAATAGAGAAACTTCAGCATCCTTGAAATATGAATCAACTGTGATGACACCACACAAGCATAATGCAGTATCAATGGTTGAGTACTCGCACTTNNAGCGTCTTTTTTGTTTTGTAAAGAGCTTCCTCTCTGGTGATATAGCCTTGTTCAACACCAATCACTAGCCCTGAGAGCATAAACCCGGTTGAAGCGATGGATGCTATATTTCTACGCATCGAATGGTCGGATGTCAATCCGTAACCCTTTGATGTTTCGTTAAAATTCGTGTACTCCATAAAGAATTGAAATGCTGATTTTTGGATGTTGTTTAAAATTTCGTTTGTCATTTTCCTACCTCATTGAAACGTTTCGATACCATAATCTATTGTATATGAAAGCTATAAAAAAGACAACAACAAGCAACTACATTTCATTGGATTATTTAATCTTTTACTGAACAAATTCAAGATCAGTCAAGGTGTAAATAAATCCTATGAAACCATCGTGAAATCTAAAGCTTCCAAACCGTCTGTGATATAGGGAACTTCCATGAAAATCTCCCAAAGCATGCCGGAAAGATAGTTTTCAATCATCAAAATGGAAATGCCTTTGTCAATTCCGATAATATCAGACGCGAACCAGCCATTGGTCGATTCGCTTAAATTATAGGCACCCTTGAAGCCATAAATGCTCCAAAAACGATCATATGTTCTATAATTTTCTGCAGCTGCGATCGCTTCAGTTGGTCTGAATACGATGGATCCGATTGCGCCATATGCCGGTACTGTACCATCAACGACATGCGCATTTCCTGCAGAAGGTCCGCTGCCATAAGGCCCGACATATCCATCAGGTCCGTCGGTTGCTGACATGCCCCATGAATTTTCATGAATGCCTTCATAAGTCGCTGTTTGTGTTTTCGCGAACGCGATTGCGGCATCAACTGCATTCACGCTGTTTTGGAACCATGAATATCCTGTTTGATCCACATAGGATTCAAAGTCAATCCAGACATGGGAATATTGATACGTGAACAGTGATCCTGTCCATGTCATGTAAAAACTACCATAATCTGCAGTAGAACTCGCTTTTTGCGATCCAAACTTCATCAGCGTATAGGCACCCTTTCCAACTGGATAGGTAGGGCTTCCTGCTGCCAAAACATAAATCATCAATTGTTCAGCATACATATCCCAGTAGCCTTGAAATCCGACTTCTGGTTTATAGCTCATATAGAATTTATTGGTTGCGGTATCGAAATACCAACTCCATTCCATCTCTTCATAAAGCTGATAAGCAAGCTCTTCAACTCTTCCTCCGAAAAATCTTCCGACAGTGAGCGCTCCATTGATCAAAAGTGCGGAGTCAATGATGGAAACCTCTGAACTCCAAGCTCTTAATCCTGTTTCCATACTTAAGAAATGATACCAGAAGCCATGGGTTCTTTGAAGATTCTGAAGTGTCACCAACGTATTGTATGCGCGTTCTTCCCCTTCTTCTCTGGTAATCCATTCACTTTCAACACCGATTGGAATCGCTGATAAGCCGAATCCGACAGATGCGATACTCGCTATACTTCCAGGATTTCCGGTATAAGTATTGAATCTATCAGGGATTAACCCATAACCTGGTGATTCCAGATCATCATTGGCCAAATCCCAGAAAAAACCGAAACCAAGTTCAATTTCATCGAGAATCACTTCGCTGACACCTGTTCTGACATCCGTTCTGTACACCTTGGTATTGATTGGCGGGGTGTCATCGATAACAGTGGGCACCACAGGTTCTTTTTCACATCCAATCAGGATGATCAAAGAGAATATCAACAGGCACACCGCACTGAATTTCTTCATATTTTTTAAGATTATTTTCATTTTATTCTCCTGTAACTCCTGTACGATCGACACCTTCAACAAACCAGCGTTGGATCGCAAAATAAACAATCACCATAGGGAGGATGATCAGCAGAGTAGCTGCCAACCGCACACCCTCATTAATTCTAAGCAGTTCATCAGACGAAAACATCTGCGTGTATTCGCTCACGAAATTCGCGAGTCTGAGCTGCAGGTTCGGATAACCGGAACCTAAAAACAACGAAGAAATATAGGTTTCATTCCAATACCAGACCAATCCGAACAAGAATGACGTGATGAAGGCAGGCACTGCCAATGGAATTCCGATCTTGAAGAAAATGTAATAAGGACCGGCACCATCAATTTCAGCAGCTTCATTGATGCTGTTGGGGATCATTCTGAAGAATTGATAGAAGATGAGAACGAAAATCGCTGAATTGACACCCTGTCCGAATAATGCAGGCAAAATAATGGATAAAGGACTTTCTAATAAATCGAATTCAAAGAACATGACGTACCTTGGAATCATGTAAACCTGAACAGGAATAACAAATGTCATTAAGACTAAAACAAGCCACATTTTTTTAAACTTAAATTCAAACTTGGCAAATCCATACCCAATCAATGCTGTCACCATGGTTTGAAGTAAAGCAGGAATCAGTGTGACAATCAAGCTCATCCCTAGTGTCGGGAAGAAATTGAGAACCTTAAAGGCACGTTCATAATTTCCCCAATAAAGTGCTGTTGGAACCCAATTCACCATTGGATTGACAATATCAGCCTGACTCTTGAAGCTATTGGAAAGCATGTAGAGCAAAGGATAAATATACAAGAAACCGATGCTGATCAACAAGATGTAAATCACAATTCTGGCAAGCATGGAATCAGATCCATGATTTCCCAAAATAAACTTTCTAATCTTGGTTTTTAAATCTCTTTTTGGTTTGATGTTCATCGCGCTTTCCTCCTAACCACTTGATTTTTAGGAATAAAGACGATTGCGACAATAGCAATCAGAAGCATCACGATGATGAAGTATACCCATGCCATGGCGGATGCCATGCCATAACCGGTATTGATGTTGAACATATTGGATTTGATGCTGACGATGACTGCATTCTCACTGAATGTTGAAAGTAAGACAACGGTATAAATAACATTCACGAAAATTAAAGAGGATAGAGAAGGAAGCGTGATCTTCCAGAAGGATTCCCAGGGACCCGCGCCATCCACTCTGGCTGCTTCATAGATTTGACGGTCTACCTTTTGCAAACCAGCTAAAAAGATTAAAATCTGAACCCCTGAAAACCAGAAAATGATGATGATTTCCGAGAAGACATTGATAATCGGTCCTGATAATGCAGGATTTAATGTATTTTCAATGATGCTGATGAAACCGTAGCTTTCAAAGATGTTGGCTCCGCCAGCGCCTTGTGTAATCAACTCATTGATGACTGGACCAGATGAAATGATGACCGGAAGGAAGAATATGCTTCTGAATGCTCCTCTTCCCTTGATGGGCTGATTGAGCAGTACTGCGATCATGACGGAAAAGACGATGATGATTGGAACCTGGAATACGATTTCTTTGAGGAAATCGATTAAGGCTTCAATAAAAGCGAAGCCTTCTTCCATTTGGAAGATGTTTTTATAGTTTTCAAACCATTGAAACTCAATCTCGATGCCGCCACCCAATATTCTCACTTCGCTCATGCTGTAAATCATCGATGTAATGAAGGGGTAGAACATGAAAACAAAGAATCCAAACACCCAAATTCCGATGAATGAATAGCCAATCAGATTTTCTCTTAATCCTCTTGATATTTTACGTTTAGCCATATCATCCCTCCTATCCCTGATCCACTGAACCAGTGACCAGATAGCTCTTTGGAGCGATGGCTTCTGTTTCGTACATCACAATTTGATTCGTATAGTTCACTACAATAATGACACCGTTGGCATAAGTGATTTCCATCACGCCGTTCAAATAAACCTCGCGGTTTTCAATGGTTGATCCAATCACGTATTTAAGCGCATCATTGACAAATTCATAATAACTTGAAACCGAGAGCTTGATATCTTCATATCTGGATGAATAAATAGATTCAAGTCCGGTATCTTGAAGCTTCTTTGACGATTCATGGGTAACGACAAATGATGGATAGACATTAAAGTCCACCAATCTTAAAAGTTCATCTCTCGCATATGGATAGAAATTCGCATTCGGACCAAATAAAGAGATATTGCCGCTTAACACGATTGACATGAACGGCACCGTATCATCCAAGGTCACATATTGACTTGAATACATCGGGAAATCATAGAAATTATCAATGGAATCCCAAAGATAAGCATTCACGTCATATAAAGCGATGTTTAACTCAGTAGATGATAGCATTTCGTGATAAATTTGAATCAAATCCGGTAAATATCTTTGATTCGAAAAATCATCGTATAATAAATTACCCATCGATTCGATGGCGAATCCGCTAATTGGATAATCACCTAAACGATCCATGCTTTCTTCCATCACATCTTCAACCTGTTGATATTCTAACAAGAACTTGATATCAGTACCTGAATAATATTGGTAAAGCTGGTCATTGATCTTCTTGGCCAAATCAAAATACTGATTATAACCTCCGGATTGATTGCTGGCTTTATTATATTCGGTGACGAAATATAAATCAGTCAATAAAAGGCTCAATGCTTCTAAATCCTTGGTGTTTCCAAGTCTTGAACTGATGCGCTCGTACTTCGGAGCAGACCAGGTAACTCCATTTGAAGTAAATCCTTGATAATTGGCAATGATATTGGAGATTCCCTTTGACTCTAAATCAGAAACAATATCCTTAAACTGGTTGAAGGTTGTCATCACGATGGTCTTATCAAATAACAAGCCTTTTGTTTTTTCAATGCCGATGACATCAAGCTTCAATGGAATATCATTTTGAAGTTCAGTATCCGATTGGAGTGAATCCTCCAAATAACTGCGGTAGGTTTTCGCCATTCCGACATAATTGGCATCACTACCATCTAAAAGCGTATATTCAATTTCGATATCCATGGAATTGCCAAACTGTTGTAATAAAGAGATCGTATTCCCAATCTTATCGATTGGCTGGCTGTATGGTTTTCTAAAGACGAATTCAGAGAACACCGTGGTGAATCCTCTGGTTCTGGATGGGAAATAGAGATTGATCACACCATATTCAGATCCGCTCGTGATATTCGCGAATACAGCATTCTGATCTACACCATGGACAAAACCAAAGACAGGCGCGTAAATCTTCGTGCCTCCGCTAATGAATTCGTTCATGTTTTCTGTTAGATTATAACCGATATTTCGATCGTAAATTTCCTTTTGATAATTGGTTCCAATGAGCGGATTGGTAGGCTTGTAGTCAACCAATGCGCCAACGCCGTCCGGTAAAAATACATAACCTGGAACGTCATCTTCCAAGACAGCTCCGAAATATGGATACACCTTGATGGAAGAGATTTTAAAATCTCCAGACTCAACGATTTCATCCTCGGGAATGCTGACCTTGATTTGATTGCCCATAAATAATACTGTCAATCCGATCGTGATATCAGATTTTCCAAACGTGATCGTCGCGTGGAACCCATTCGTGATGAGATCAACATCAATGACATTTCTCGCATCCGTGAATAGATTTTCTTCCGTGATTGCGAAACTTGTCGTATTGTTGTTATAAGATTCCAAAATGATGGCGCTTCTCGCACGCTGCTTGAACGTGTTCGGATATCCTTCGACATCATAATCAATCGTTGATGACCAGATATAGCCATTGTCATTGACGATTTGGAATGCCAAAGACGCTTCATCCAGATACACTGTTCCAGCATCTGTATCAATCTCCAAGTATTCATCAAAGATCTGTTGTTGATTTAAAGCGACCTGATCACTCTTTTCATGTGTGTACTTATTGGAATCGACATAAGGGCTGATGACATCGAAGCTTGGTATGCCTGTTTCCAATAAGGATTGTTCTATTGCTCCATAAACTCCAATTGAAATAGAGGATATAAGGATGACTATCATGATCATGCGTTTAAAAAACAGTGCTTTAGACACGATAAATCACCTCCTTGATGATGGACAACACGAATTCGATCAATTGACCCATGAACGAATAGATGAGCAATCCGATCAAAATCAAAATAAACATGCCAAACAAAATAATCAAAATATTCTTAACAGTTTCCCAGAATGTAAAGTTATGAATGCCCTTGATGGACATCACAATCAAGATGATCGTCCACCATAACAAAATCTGATGATAGAAATCAAAGATAAAGCTTTCATTATAGGTCAGGTAATTCGATAAGAATGTCATTGGAAGCGTCAAGACGATGTATGGAATCAGCACATACGCGGTCGCAATGAAGATATCCTTAAATCTTCCTTCCCCGTCATTCAAGGTCGATATTAAATAATTCACTAAAACATAAAGGAAGAATATTGAAAGGACAGTCACCATTTGAACAAGCACGTTGTTCAAATTGGATGTTCTAAATAAGAATCCTGTTGCGTAGATATTGATCAAATAAACCAAAACAAACAGTCCAAAGACAATGAATCCAGAGGTGTAGCTTGCTTCATTGTATCTCTTGATACCGAAGAACATGTCATTTGGATGCTTAAAGGCATTCATGCTGAAGGAAACCTCACGAACAAGCTTCTTCTCTTTCACTCTTTCTTTAAATGCAGTGTATTTCGGATATAACAATGATTTTCTGAAGATTGCCATTCCGATTTTTAAGAAGATGAACAATCCGATGAAGACCAAAGCGAATACCGGTAGATTTTCTTGAATCGCCACATTTCTGATTTCCCAGTATGCATTCGAATATCCTAAATAATCCTTCGCATCATAATATTCTGATAACGCACCATCAAAATCACCTTCCTTGGCTAGCGCCGCACCCAGTGCGGAATGCGCCAAGGCGAATGAAGAGTTTTGTCTGATGATTTCTTCCCAGATTGGTTTCGATTCAATGTATTTTCCATCATTATATAAGGTTACAGCGTTATGCACCAAGTCAACAAATACGGTACGCTGATAAACATGGATGGAATTATATCCTTTATCCAGGATGTAGAGATTACCTAAATCATCCGTGATGACACCCTTTGGACTGGATGTCAGTCCAAGAGATTGTGTCATGGAGTAATCTCTGGTATTGAAATAAAACAGCAAGTTACCATTGGAATCATATTCATACACATCGCCGCTTTCCGCAATGGTATAGATATAGTTTTCACTATTCATCCAAATATCGGAAAGGGTTGCGACCGGATAATTGGTTGTCGGCAATAACGTATTGAGTCCTGATATATTCAATCTCTTGAAGGTTTCCCTCACGTTGACATTGGTGGATAGAATAGATCCCTTCGCACCAAGCGCGATATTGGTTGGTGAAGCCGGCAAGCTAGAAGCTAGATCGGAATCCTTGACGAAGAAATTATAAAGAATCTTTCTTAAGCTGAGTGTCACCGAGTTGATGCCCAAATATCCGACAAACTCTCCAGCATAATTCACTTGGATGATACCGGATGTCGAGCCTTCGCCGACGATATAGATGCTATCGCTTGAGTCGACTGCAACCTTGATGGGTACGAAATCATTCTTCTGTCCATAAATTGGAGAAGTCGGCTTTTCAATGGTCTGGACTATCAGTTCAGTATCTAAATCTATCTTAAAGACCTTTTTTTCAAGCTTATCTGCAACATAAACAAAATTTTCTTTAACAAATAATCCGGTTGGTTGCTTAAATTCAGCCAAATCAATCGTGTTGATCAAGTCACCGTCTAAAGAAGAGATGACAATGCGCTTATTTCCAGTGTCTGCGATATAAAGCTCATTTTCATAATAATATACATCTTCAGGCGAAGACAGTCCTAAAGACCCGCCGAAATTACCAACAGGAATATATGCGGTTTGCGTCGGAATAAACCGATTGCTGGAATTCAAGGTATAAGTCTGATAAGGAATTCCATAATTCGATAGGCTTGACGCTTCTGTGTTTAAATTGGTAAAAATCATAAGTGACATGAGGAGGATGACAATCATCATTAGTTTTTTCATGGCCGCCTCCTACTTGATACCAGAATGGACCATGGTATTCATGACCTTATTCTGCAAGATAATAAAGATAATCAAGTTGGGCAAAAACATAATTAAAGATGCAACCGCACTCATGCCTGCTCCGGCAACCACGTTCGATGATGACGATAAAGTCTGCATATAATACGCGAACGTTTTGAGTGAATCCGAGTTGATATATGTCGCAGAAATATCTGCGTTATTCCAAACCGCCTGAAAGGACAGGATGGCGATTGTCGCAATCGCCGGCTTAATTAAAGGTAAGACAATCTTCCAGTAAATCTGAAAGCTATTTGCGCCGTCAATTTTCGCGGCATCCAAAAGCTCATTTGGAATCTGATCAATAAACTGTTTGACCAAGAATAATCCGACAGGGATGGCAATCACAGGAACGATATGAACCAAGAAATTATCAACCAAGCCCATTTGTTCAATGATGATGTATCTAGGGATGATGACCGCCGTACCGACAAACATCATCGCGAGCGTATTGATCTGTGAGATTGCGCCTTTGATGTGAAATTTCAATTTAGAAAGTGCATATCCTGTAATGGTCGATAGAAAAATCGATAAGAAGACGACCAATGCGGTAATCACGATGCTGTTGAATAAATATCTGGATACGGGTATACCAGTTGTCGTCGCTGTTTCAAATAGTTCAAAAAGGTTTTCCAAGGTCGGTCTTCTGACGAAGAACTTTGGAGGATATTCAATCAATTCATCAAATGGCTTGAACGCATGGTTGAAGATGTATAAAAGAGGCATCAGCATGAAGACTGCGACAGGAGCGACCATCATTAAGAATGGCACCTGCGCCATGGTGAATTTCTTAGGATTTATTTTTATAGGAGAAAAGTTTTTTATCTTTTTCATTGTGTTTTCCCCCTAGTCCTTTTCCCCGAAGAATCGCCAGCTGAGTCTGCTGAAGAAATAAATGATCAGCAGTAAAACAAGCGACAATGCGGCTGCATATCCCATATCATAACGAATGAAACCATAGTCTTCAATATGGTTTACAATCAAAGAACCTGCATAGTTGGGCGTCGGATTGGATCCGGAGAGGGAGACCCCGAGCGCCCCAGCACTAAATGTTCCAACAATCGCCATCACGGCTCCGAAGAGCATTTGAGGCTTCATTGCTGGAATGGTTATATAGATGACTTCCTGGAATCTGTTGCTTAATCCATCGATATAGGCTGCTTCATAAAGCTCTTGATCGACGTTCAAAATACCCGCGAGCATCGCGAGGAATCCAACACCCATGCTGCCCCATAATGCGACAACAATCATGATGGTGAAGAGATAATCCGGAGATTGGAGGAATGCGATCGGTTCAACGATCATGCCCAATTCCAGTAAGATATAGTTTAAGTATCCAGATTCATCACCTGCGAAGAAAACCTTCCAAACAACAGTCATCGTGATACCGGCAGTCAGTGATGGTGAATAGAGAACAATCGCCAATACTGTTCTGAGCTTATGAGGGAGTTGAGCAAGCGCCCACGCCATAAAGAAGGATAGGATATATCCCCCTGGTCCGATGATGACAGCGAATTTGATGGTATTGGGTAATATATATTTCATGAACTCTTCATCGCTTGTCAATAAATAGATATAGTTGTTGAATCCTGAGAATCTCGGGAAGCTGACCATATCGAAGGTCGAAAATGACAAAATGACCGCGAGCGCGATTGGAATGACGATGAATGTCATGAATAACAGAATGTAAGGAAGGGTGAACAGATAAGCTACCTTATCGTCATTCTTGAACTGCTTCTTTTCTAAAGCGATGAAGTTGTTGATTTTGGTCTTTAATTTATTGGACTTAGTCATTATACCACCTCAAAACTTCCTCAATCGTGGGTAAATTAAATGGCTTAATCACGTTGCCCTTGGCATCTAAATATCCAAATTCCTGCATCTTTCTTTGAAGTTCCTTGTCAATCTTGATTAATGCATCCGATACCGTGCTTCTCAAATTAGCATCATCATAAACAACGCTGTTCCACGTATTGCTGATTTCTCTTTCAATGATATAGCTTCCAGGAATCTTCGGCACTTCTTTCAAATGCGTCCATTGCTCCATGATGATGCTCTTATGCTCTTCATTCCATCTGAAGGATTCAAAGGCTTCTAAGTTCGCACTGTTCCACATGTATCTCGTGCCTAAGGTATTGACTAAGGTTTCAGAAAACAAGATTTGTGTTTCAGTCGACATCCACCAGGTTAAAAACTCCCAAGCTTCCGCTTTCTTTTCACTCTTCTCAAAAATAATGCTTGCTTGCTGCGCTCCGCCCATCGAACGGTTAACAACCATTTCAGTCGTGTCTGTATCTTCATTGTAGACTGCATGTTCAATACCCGGAACAAGCGCGATATCCCATAATCCGGAAATATCAGATGCTGCGTTATTCAATTGGAGATACATCCCAAAATCACCGATGCCAATCGGGATATCGCCGTATCTGAAGCTATTGAAGAAGGATGGAACCTGATATGGCATGCTGTATTCACGGTAAAGATCCGTCATGAATGTCAGTGCTTCGATTGTATTTTCATCATCGATCGCGGAGGATAATCCATCATCAGAATAGATCTTCCCTTCAAATTGATTGATAAAAGGCGCGGTGGAGTCAAATGATTTCAAGGCAGATGATGAGGATAGCGGAATATAAAAGCTCATACCGTATCTTCTTAAAACAGGAAGCATATCTAAAACATCCTGCCAGGTGTTTGGCACTTCCAAATCCAATTCTTCCAAGATATCTTTTCGATAAAACATAACAAAGAAATTTTCTGTTTCAGGAAGTCCGAACAATTTTCCATCATAAGTCATCGGAATCAACTGTTCGGGATTATAAACATCAATCACATCGCTGAATCCTTCAGCCTGGCTCATGTCATAAAGCATGCCCCTCATGCCGTATTCATTGGGTATCCATGCGGATATTCCTAATGCGGCATCCGGTTGCTGGTTTGCAGAGTTCGCTAAAAGCAGTTTGCCATCATCATTGATCAAAGAAATCTTCACCTTGATGCCTGATTGAGAGGTAAATTGATCATCTGTGATCTTTTGTAATAAATCGACATATTGTCTGGATCTGTTCACCCAGATTTCAAGTTCTTCACTTGATGCCTGATCTGAATAGGACTGATCGACGAACGATAGGAAAAATCTCGCGAAAAAGACACGGAAATTGATGAAGAAGTTCGGATTTGGGTCCGGTACGGCATCTAAATCCGTATGAAGGAAAATTGCATCTAATACTTGTGGCTGTTTTAAAATATTATCTAGTTGATTGCTGATCAATTGAACTGCGGATGATGATCCTGTAGAAAGGAGCGTCAATCTTCGAGGCAGTTCATTGACATCATCTTGAACCTTTTCAATCTTCGATATCGCTGCTTCCATATCTCTGATGATTTGAGCATCATTACTAAAACCATATAAAGCCCTGAGCACTTGATTGACTTCATCGAGTTCATCAATCCATCTAGATAAAACAATATTCAAATCAGGAAAATAATCCAGCATTTCCCAGTCGATGCCCTGGTCTGTGTTATTTCTGGTCAGCTTGGTGACATCCAGTCCCATCTGGCTCATTTCAGCAGTCATCATTCTGAGTTTCTCAACAACACGCACGAACAAGCTGCTATCCACTTCAAGCGAGATCAAATCTCCTGGTTCTAAATAAATCTTTAATGGTTCTCCGTCCAAGGTCTTCAGACTTAAATTTTGCCAATCTCGGCTATAGGAAAAAACAAGATGCTTCGCTTCTTCGAATGGAATTTCTCCATTGACATAAAGCGTCTTGTATATAGAAGCATTTTGTCTTAATATTTGCGTTTTTAAAGTAATATAATACCAGCCTGCAGATTCAATCCCGGCTTCCCATGTCGCTGCATCTCCAGAGACATCATAAGAATCCGTACCAAGCACGTTCAGTTTAAGCTTCGTCATGGAGAATGGCTCTACCAATGGGTCTCTGCTCACACCTCTTGCAATCGTAGATGAATTTCTATACAAGCTTTCTTCAGCTTCAATCCTAACAATTGAAGATGCTGAATCTTCTGCACTCAAACTATAGGTTTCATAGTTGACATATGTTTTTTTAGGTTCGATCCGAACCTGTTTCAATGATAATTCTCCTGAGATTTTTTCAATCTCAATCGTATTGTCTCCACTTGGCAAATAAAAGCTCAACCCATCCTGATAAAGCCTTTGGGCATCTCTTAAGACAATGTCTTGATCAACATCAAAAGTTTTCTGCGTCACACTCACGTCATTACCGTATCTGTCAACGCCAAGTGTTTCCTCAGCTTCAGTCCATAAGGTAGGGAGTGTGATTTGTGATGCTTCATAATATGGTGAATCCTCTTCACCATTCAACCTGATGGATAATCCAATCGGTATATGCGAATCTGATAAAGACATGTACTTGATATGGATGAAATAGAGCCCTTCCGTATCAATCGCCACATTCAACGTTATGCTGGAATCGCTAACCCACTCATAACTCAATTGGTCAGGTTCCAAAAATTCGCCAAGAGGAAGTACAAAATCCACTGCTTCCACCACGAATGGATCATCAGTGCCGAATTCTTCTTGGTACATGCTTAAATACTCAGAATAATGACCTTCACGAATCACCGATTCCAAGTTTGTTATCACAGGAGCTGGGGTTTCCTTCGGAGTAAATACGCCTGCCAATCCCAATAATGCAAAGGAAGAAACAATCAAAATTAAAGATAAGGTTACAATTTTTTTCATTTTTAACGTCATTTTCATATGTTTCTCCATTCAAATATTGTTGAAAAGGAATCCCAAGGGGGACTCCTTTTCAATTGAGTCTGATCTTATTTTAATGCAAGTGCAGTTTCAAATTCCAGTCTTGCTTCATCATATAATGCGTTTGCGCGGTTATTTAAGGCTAAGCGGATATCCGCAAGCATCACTTCACCAATCATCAACTTGCTGATGATATCCGACATCTTATTTTCAGCATCATAAGTTCCGCCGTATCTTGCTGAAATATAGCCAGGAAGATATTTAGGGGGTTCAACAATGAACGTACCTGCTTCTATGATTGTTCTTAATCCCTGGAATGAAGGATAAAGTTCGAAATATGCATCTAGTAAATCAACATCGTTTTGAATAGGCGCGAAATTAACCTGTGGAATGCCTTCGACAGTTTCCGAGAGTTCAATGCGCTTCAAATAACCATCCTTGCCGAAACCCATCCACTTGGAAAGCATGTATGCTTCTTCTGGATGTTCAGTATTGGATGCTACGGTATAAAAATCGGCAACGATTGGAACACGCTTCACACCATTGACGACCGGAGTTCCGATAAATTCAAGATCCCAGGTATAATCACCACCATTGATATAAGATTGAATCCAACCGAAATCCCAAGAATAGAACCACTTGGCAAGTATATTTCCGTTATTGAAATTATCTCCTTCTGGGAAGATATCACCAATTTGAATTGGGGAATCAACAACAGCGGCAGCATCATAAAGAGCTTCCAAGACAAAGGTCGCGTCTGTTCTTAAGCTTCTATAAAGTTCCATGGTTGCAGTAAATTCAGTAGAATCCAAATTGAAACCATCTTCTGATAATGTAAACCAGCCATAATCTTCATTCAATTGCGCTGGATACCAGTGCAAGATGTGTTCAATGCCTTCTAAACCGACAACACCGGTATTGGTATTGCTGGAATGATTGGCAGCAGCCTTAGTTAAATCAATCAAATCTTCCATTGTGGAATCCACAGTTGGGAAGTCTTGACCCTGTCTGTCATAAAGNNCCATCATAGGTAGCAACGCCGCGGATATCTTCACTGACATTTAAGTATTCTGCATCTGCTGTAGCGACTTCAGTGAGATTATATGCCCAATCATTGATGACATAAAACGGAATGTTATCAGCTTGGAATACGTCTGGCAATGTTTGAGTGGATGCGCGTGCAGCCAAGAATTCATTCCAACCCAAGTCATTCGTCGTTCCAGGAATTTTTGGACGTTCAATGATTTCAACGTTGATATTTGGGTATTCTTCCATAAATGCTTCAATCATCAAGCGCTGCATGTTGGGTTCTTCAGAATCTAAAGCCCCTAAATCCCATGAAGCATAGGTGATGGTGACATCACCTTCGACGATGGTTGGTACTTTGTCTTCACCGCAGGCAACTAAGCCCAAAGCGAATAAAACTACACCAATCAATAATAATATTTTTTTCATTTTTTCCTCCTTGATTCTAAAATTATAGCATCAAAAAACCTAAAAATTGCGAGCAGTTGCAAAAGATTCATTTGGCACCAGCTCGCAATTTAGTTAGATCTTCTTGTTTTAAATATGAACTACTTTATTCTACGTAACTTAAAGAAGCGGATAGAATTGAGAATGATCCTGTAACTGGAGCAACGCCGCCTTCAGCAAACAGAATAACGGAAGTAATAGTTGCTGCAGTAATGGTAACAGTAGCCTTTTCGCCTTCAACAAATGTAACCCATTGTTCAATGGAATTGTTAACCTTGACTAGAACTTGCTTGCCAGCAGTACCTTCTAATACGATCGTAAATGTATTCAAACCGATTGCATCGTCAGTATCAAATGGATTGTTTAAGAATACCCATTCTTGACCAGCAATCTTGGTGTAATTGACAACAACTGGACCAGTACCTGTAACGGCATAAGTTCCTAAATCATTTTCAACCCAACCAGTTAGTAAATTCATGGAATAGCTTGCAAATGCTTCTACAATCGTGAATGAACCGGTAACAGATGGAGTTCCTGGTTCAGCAAAGATGATCACTTGATCAATCGTTGCTGCATAGAATACGACTGTTTGAGTTTCAGTTCCAACGAAGGTAACAGATTTTTCAATCGCATTGTTAACCTTGATCATCAATGTTTTTCCAGCAGTTCCTTGAAGTGAGATTGTGAATGTGTTCATGCCTGCAGTCAATTCTGCATCAAATGGGTTCTTAACGAAAATCCATTCTTGTGTAGCACCCTTTGTGTAGGTAATAACTGTAGTAGCGCCTTCAACAACAGAATATGTTCCTAAATCATTTTCAACCCAACCAGCGAGTAAATCAAGCTGTGCAGTTGGATCAAAAGCAGGTTCAACATAGCTTAATGTAGCGGAAATAATTTCAAATGTTCCAGTGACTGGAGCGACTCCGCCTTCAGCAAATAGGATGATTCCTGTAATTTCAGGAGCGGTGATGACAACTTTAGCTGGTGTGTCGGCAACGAATGTAACCCATTGTTCAATGGCATTGTTAACCTTGACTAAAACTTGCTTGCCAGCAGTACCTTCTAAGACGATGGTAACTGTGTTCATGCCTGTTAATTCAACGGCATCAAACATGCTCTTCATGAATACCCATTCTTGACCGGCAGCCTTTGTATAGGTAACAACGACTGGACCTGTACCTGCGAATGCATACGTACCTAAATCATTTTCTTCCCAAGTTGACTGAAGATTTTCAGTATAGCTTAGGTAAGCGGATAGAATGGTGAACGTTCCTGTAGCAGGAGCTGTTCCACCTTCAGCAAAGATAATCAAACCTGTAATGGAATCAGCCATGATGGTGACAACAGTAGGTTCAGCAGTGAAGGTAACCCATTGTTCAATGGAATTATTAACCTTGACTAAGACTTGCTTGTCTAAAGTGCCTTGTAATACGAGGTTGACTGTATTCATGCCCATCGCAGCTTCGACTTCAAATGGATTCTTAACGAATATCCATTCTTGTCCAGCAGCCTTGGTGTACGTGATTTCAACAGTTTCGCCTTCAACAACTGCGTAAGTGCCTAAATCATTTTCTACCCAGCCTGTCATCAAATCAAGGACGGCAAGTGGATCAAAAATAACGACTGGAGCAACATAGCTTGCTTGTGCTGAGATAATTTCGAATGAACCTGTAACAGATGCTGTTCCTGGTTCAGCGAATATAATGACTGATGTAATTTCAAGAAGGGTGAACGTCAAGGTCGCAGGTGTGTCAGCAACAAACGTCACTGCCTGTTCAACTGAATTGTTAACCTTAACCATCACTGACTTACCAGCAGTACCTTCTAAAACGATTGTAAATGTATTCATGCCAACCAATAGATTTGGATTGATGACATTCTTTAAGAATACCCATTCCTGTCCAGCTCCCTTAGTGTAGTTGACAACAACTGTATCTCCGGCAACAACTTCATAAGTATCCGCATCATTTTCTTCCCAAGTTGCATTAAAATCAGCAACATAGCTTAGTGTAGCGGTTAATATTTCAAATGAACCTGAAGCTGGAGCAATGCCTGCATCACCGAAAATAAAGACGTTTGCAAATGAAGCGGCATGGACGACAACAGTGACTGGTTCTGAATCAGTAAAGTATACCCATTCTTCAAGAGCGCCGCTATCGTTTGGCTTAATCAAAATATTCTTGCCTGCAGTACCCTTGACAACAAGTGTCAATGTATTAAGTCCTGCAACATCCTTTGCATCAAATTGAACGCGCATCCATTCCCAATCATTTCCAGCGAGTTTGTCATAAGCGACAACTGTTGAATCTTCACCTGGAGTGATGGTATAGATTGTTGCACTGTTTGCTACCCATGCTTCGTTGAAGTTCACAACGAGTGATGGATCAAAGTCTGGAGCAACATAGCTTAATGTAGCAGATACGATTTCGAATGAACCAGCTGCTGGTGCAACGTTTGGTTCAGCGAAAATGATAATATTAACAAATGTTTCAGTTGTGAATGTCACTGTAACTGGGTTTGCATCTGTAAATGCAATCGTTTGTTCCAATGCGCCACTGTCATTTGGCTTAACCAAGATGCTCTTGCCTGCAGTACCCTTGACAACGAGTGTCAATGTGTTTAATCCTGCAACCTTGACAGCATCCAAAATATTTCTTGTGAATGACCATTCTTGGCCAGCGATCTTATTATACGTGATGACAGTTGTTTCACCAGTTGCGAACGTATAAACGCCTGCATCGCCTGATGTCCATTCTGTATCAATTTCATAATCTGATGTCTTGAATGTCACGCTGTGAATTGTAAATTCGCCAGCACCGACTCCGCCTGGAGCAGCAAACATAACAACCTTATTCAAATCAGCAAGCTGTGTTGGAGTCATCGTTGATAAATCAATTGTAAATACTTGCTTAGTTCCATCAAATGTAAATTGAACTTCCTTATTGCCTGTAGGACTTTCAACCTTCAGCAATACAGTCTTATTCAATGTACCTGTCATTTCAAATTCCAATTTAGCGAAATTAGTGAAATCACCTTCAAGGTTAGCATACATAAATGCCCAATGAAGATTTGTTGTCAATTTTTCATAATCAACAATATAATCAGTTCCGACTTTGGCAATATCATAAACTAGATCGCCTCCATCATACCAATGCTCTACACCGAATGTATTGTCAGTGCCATTGTATGTATTGACTTCAATGACTGGTTGTTCGAATTCATAGTCATCGATCATATATGCTTCTTTAATGGTTAATTGACCTTCAGCTGGAGCTAAGCCTGCAGCGATAAAGACTTTGAAGTCTGTAATTGCATTCTTTTCTGCAAGTGTTAATTCTGTCAAGTCAAGAACGAGTTCTTGTTCTGTGCCATCCAACCAAATGAAGGATTCAGCATCATTGTATTCGTTTGGTTTAATTAATAGTTTTTGACCTGATGTGCCTTCAACGATAAATACGACATAGTTGAATGCTGTGAATGTGCCTTGAACCTGAGTCTTCATGAATGCCCATTCCATACCAGCTGGCTTGTCATAATCAACGATCGTGTTCACACCTTCATAAGTGATGGTATAAATACCTTCATCATTGCTTTCCCACTTGTCATTGAAATCAAAGATCTGATCAGTTCCGTTATATTCATTGACATTGCTTGGGATATTGTTGAAATCATCATTGATGATGTATCCATCAGCAACTGCGGTTTCAAACATCAATGAAGTGATACTGATTGAACCTACAGATAATTCTTTGCCTGGAGCAGCTACAATAACCACTCTGTCAACCTTGGCAAGGAATGCTGATGCAGCCATCAGGTTCCATTCATAAGTTCCAGCGATGCCTGTAACATTCAATCCTACCATCTTGGCTGGAGTATCATCATTGGTTTCCAACTTCAAGTACATTGTTCCTGTTCCTTCAACAGTGATGACAAGTTTCTTGAATATAGAAAGATCCTCAGTGATTTCTGGACTTGTCAGATATGCATCTGGAAAAGTAGATTTGTTGTATGTGAAATCCAGTTCTGCTGCTGTGTTGGTTGCGATTGTGTATACCGCATCACCGCCATCAGCCCAATTACCTAAAACGTTGTATTCCGTTATCTCCGGTATGATTGTAGGAATGACTTCATCCTCTTTACAACCGGCAACAACAAATAACAACCCAACGAGTAAAAATAACGCAAATAGTCTTACTGTGTTCTTCATTTGTTTCCTCCTATTTTTTCCAAAACTTGTATATTCTCTAACTATCGAAACGTTTCGAGTTTTGCATAAAATATAATCCAGATCATATTCTATCCCCTGAAATCGCTTACATCACCATTATAGCAAGGTCACTTCGTGGTTGTCAATGAAACTGGCTTGAGTTGGTAGTTCTATGCATCTCGTCCGACATGTTAGTCGAAACGTTTCAATTACATTATAATGCAACCGTTTTCTTTTTACAATAGTTTTGTTTTATTTTTATTTTATTTGATTCATGATTACATTTTGAGGTGAAAGTCGTATAATATGATTAGGTTGTTTTTAGGAGATTATATGCATAAAGTTTTGAAATATTTATATAAAGATAAAGTATTTGTGATCGCGTTCATTTTCGCGGTCATTTCCATGTTCATCGTCAAGCCTTCGAGTGCTTATCTAGACTATATCAACTTCAAGGTCTTGATTATCATGTTAACTTTGATGCTTGCAGTCGCTGGAGTTTATGAAACACATTTTTTTGATTATGTCGCGACAAAATTGGTGATTAAATTCAGAAGTATCAAATGGATTGGTTTAGTGATTATTTTAGTGACTTTCTTTTTGGGGATGTTACTGACCAATGATGCTGTGCTTCTAACGCTTGTTCCGTTCACCATTTTTATAACGAAGCATACGAAACAAGAAAAATATACAGTGATCATCATTATATTACAGACAATTGCTGCAAATATGGGTAGTGCGCTCACCCCGATGGGAGATCCACAAAATATTTACCTTTATGCATTCTATGATATTCCATTCAATGACTTCTTAGCGGTTACGATTCCCATCAGCATCATGGGATTTTTCCTGGTTTCTGGAACCGCAATGCTTAAAATTCCTAACAATCAATGTGAACTGAACCTGAAAGCGCCTGATGTTGATTGGAAGAGATTAGGTCTATATGGCATTATCCTGCTCAATGCGTTATTGTCGGTACTCCGTATTGTCCCAGAATGGTATACATTATACGTCACATTGATCCTAGGATTGATTTACGGCAGACATTTATTTAAAAGAGTTGATTATACGCTTCTTCTCACGTTCACTTCATTTTTTATCTTTACAGGCAACTTATCTCAAATGTCCTTCATCGTCGACTCCATCGGAGCCTTCCTCAATACAAGAACCTCTGTATTCTTCTCTGGATTGGTAACAAGCCAATTCATCTCAAACGTTCCAGCCGCAGTGCTGCTTTCTACGTTTACCGCACCCATCCACTGGCCAGCGCTTTTGCAAGGCGTCAATATCGGTGCCATGGGAACAATCATCTCTTCTCTTGCAAGTTTGATTACATTCAAATACATCGTCAGAGATTTCCCAAAGGAAATGAAAAGATATTTATTAACCTACAGTTTGCTATCGGTTATCTTTATTATCATCATTTCAACTGTCGTTTTACTACTGCCTTATTAAAATAAAAGTTAGTGATATCATCAAAAAAAGCCTTTGACAACTGTCAAGGGCTTTTTAAATCATATTCAAAAATTAATTTTATTCAGCTTCGATATAAGCTCTTGAGAAGTCAACTGTGCCAAGAACACTACGGCCCCAATCCTTCAAATATGCTTTAACATACATGAAATCTGAATAGTGATAAACTGGAATGATTGGCATAAATTCCATCAATAAGTCTTGAGCATCGTATAATTTAGCAAAGTGAACAGCTGGGTCAGTTGATGCTTGTGCTTGTTCAATGAGTAAATCGAATGCTGGGTCATAATAATTAGCATCATTATAGGAGTTTCCTTCAGTAAAGATTGCTAACATTCCGATAGGATCCATGAAGTCTGTTAACCAACCGCCACGAGCGACGTCAAACTGGTCATTCTTTCTAGTTTCCTGGAAAATTGCCCAGTCTTGATTGCCTAACTGCATCTGGAATCCAAGAACTTGGTTCCATGATTCTTGTACGAGTTGTGCAACTTCAGCATGTGCTTCAGAAGTATTATATAATAATGTTTCTGCAGCAAGTGTCGTGCGTAATTGAGCAACAGTCATACCCATTTCAGCAGCAGCTTCAGCAAATAATGTTACAGCAGCTGGGAAATTGGAGTCATCAGCAACCATNNGGAGGTACGAATCCAGCAGCAGGAACCTGCCCACCACCGAGTGTATCCACGATAGCTTCACGGTCAATTGCATAGGATAATGCTTTTCTCAACTTGAGATTATCATAAAGATCATCTTCATCATTTAGATTAAAGCTGTAATAATATGTTCCTAATAAAGCGTAAACATGGAATTCTTCATCTTCAAGAATCAGTCTAGCCATTTCACTGCTTGGTACTTGAGGAATATAATCCAATTCTCCTGAATTATATCTATCAAAAGCAGTCGATTCGTTATCGATGAAGAAACCTTCGATCTTTTCAAGCTTAACAGAATCTGCTTCCCAATAATTTTCATTCTTTTCAAGCACTAAACCATCACCAAGCGTGTATTCAGTTAACTTGAATGGGCCATTGCATACAGCTAAGTCTGGTTGAGATGCCCACAGGCCGTCTAAACCGTCTGGATCTTCAACTGAAGATTGCTTAACTGGCATGAAATGATAGAATGCCATCAAACTGACAAAGTATGCAGTTGGATTTATGAGTTCTACAACAAATGTATTATCATTTGGTGCGGAAATTCCGACATTGTCCAATGTTTCTTCCACTGTCAGACCGGAAACGTCATCCAAACCATCACTATAGTCTTCACCAACCAATATGCCGTCATCATCATAAACGTTTTCTTCTTCGGTTACATTGTCCATTTCATCTGTGAAATAAACGGCATCCAATGCTCCAACAACGTTTGTATATTCCCAAATCCAAGCATATTCGCTTGCAGTGAGTGGACTCATCGCTCTGAGCCATGAATAGACAAAGTCATCAGCAGTCAAATCTGATCCATCGCTCCACTTGGAGTCGCGCAGTGTAAATGTAATTGTTTTACCATCTGCAGAAGTCACCCAAGACTCTGCAATACCTGGTTCAACAACACCATTAAACTCACGAACTAGACCTTCAAAGGTGTTATTGATTACGTCTCCACCGTCTGAAGCTCCGTTGAGTGATGGGTCAAGCGTTAATGGTTCAGCTCCGATATTCCATCTCAAAACTGTTGTATCTCTTGGTTCGGTACAAGCAGCTAATCCGAAAACGAACGCTAAAACCACTAAGATTAATACGAGTTTCTTCATTTTTCTCTCTCCTTTTTTTATCTAAATCACTTTTCAGTGTTTAAATCATTAATTTCTTCTATGTAATGACATGCCGCAAATCGGTTAGGCATTACTTCTTTAAATTCTGGTGTTTCCGTGTGACAGTTTTCTTTCGCATATCTGCAACGAGATGCGAACCTGCATCCTGGCTTCACATTGATCGGGCTCTTGACGTCTCCCTGCAGGATGACTCTTGTATCAGACATTCTGACTCTTGGATCTGCAATCGGGATTGCAGATAACAAGGATTTGGTATAAGGATGAAGCGGTCTTTCATAAACATCATCGGATACACCAATTTCCATCATCTTTCCTAAATACATGACACCGATGCGGTCACTGATATGACGAACCATCGATAGGTCATGTGCGATGAAGAGATAGGTCAAATTGAATTCCTTTTGCAAGTCTTCAAGCATGTTGATCACTTGGGCTTGAATCGAGACGTCTAGTGCGCTGATGGGTTCATCAGCAACAATCAATTCCGGATTCAAAGCTAGAGCACGTGCGATACCGATCCGCTGTCTCTGACCTCCTGAAAACTCATGGGGATATCTGCCGGCGTGTTCTCTCTTCAACCCAACTTTTTCTAGAAGTTCATGAACACGTTCTTCTATATCTGCTTTGTTTTCTAAGATATGATGTGTTTTAATACCTTCAGCAATGATTTCTGTAACAGTCATTCTGGAGTTTAGGGATGCGTAGGGGTCCTGGAATATCATTTGAACCCGCTTGCGGAAGGGCTTTAATTCCCTTTCGGATTTATTTGCATAATCGATATTGTCAAAGATGATTTTTCCTGCAGTCGGTTTATAAAGCTTGACGATCAATCGTCCCGTCGTTGTTTTTCCGCAACCGGACTCTCCGACCAAACCGAATGTTTCACCCTTATAGACTACAAAATCAATTCCATCGACAGCTGCAAGTATCCGTTTATTTCCAATGGTGCTCAAATCAAAATGTTTCGTTAGGTTTTTGACTTCAAGCAAGGGGGTTTTTTCATTATTGTTCATGATCAAGCACCTCCTCTGTTTTGGAATAGTCCTCTACTACAGGTGATTCTATATGATGCAGCCAGCAGGATGCAGCATGATTTTCATCGATCTTAAATAAAGGTGATGCTTCTTTCATGCAAATTTCCATGGCATGCGGACATCTTGGTGAAAATGGACAACCGGATGGGGGTTCGAGCAAATCAGGCGGAGTTCCAGGAATAGGAATCAACCGTTCTTTATTTCCTCTGACATTCTTTGGCACAGATTGGTGCAAGCCTTTCGTATAGGGGTGCTGTGGATTTTCAAAGATATCAAATACAGATCCTTGTTCCATCACTATACCGCCATACATAACGATGACTTTTGAACAAATTTCTGCAATAACTCCCAAATCGTGGGTAATTAAAATGATGCTTAAGTCCTTCTTTTGCTGAAGTTCTCTCATCAGTTCCAAGATTTGAGCTTGGATGGTGACATCTAACGCAGTTGTTGGTTCATCTGCGATTAATAGTTGTGGATTGCAGGATAGCGCCATAGCGATCATTGCTCTTTGTCTCATACCGCCTGAAAATTGGTGAGGATAATGATTGATTCTGGTTTCCGGTTCAGGGATGTTGACTAAGGTTAATAATTCAATGGCACGGGCATGCGCTTGTTCCTTCGTCATATCGGTATGCGCCATGATGACTTCTTTGATTTGATTTCCAATTCTAAATACTGGATTCAAGGATGACATCGGATCTTGGAAGATCATGGATAGATCTTTTCCTCTGATTGCTGATAATTCATGATGTGAAAGCTTGGATAGGTCTTTGCCTTGAAAGAGGACTTCACCGTTCACAATTCTTCCAGGCTGATCGACTAACCCCATGATGGATAAGGCTGAAACACTCTTTCCAGATCCGGATTCACCGACAATCCCGAGAATTTCGCCTTTTTCAAGCGTAAAAGAAACGCCTCTTACAGCTTGAACCTCTCCCATATGTGTGAAAAAACTTGTTTTTAAGTTCTTGACTTCGAGTAGTGGCATATCGGATTACCCCTTTCTGAGCTTGGGATCCAGAGCTGATCTAACCCCGTCGCCGAAGAAATTAAACGCTAAAATGGTAATTGCGATTGCACTTGCTGGAAACAGCAATTGATATAATGAGGATCTGAATACGCCGATGGCATCATTTGCCAAGCTGCCCCAAGAAGATTGGGGAGCGGATGCGCCCAATCCGATAAAGCTTAGGAATGCTTCCGTAAAGATCGCGCTCGGTATCATCATGGTTAAAGAAACAATAATCGGACCAATTGAATTCGGTATCAAATGTCTGAAAATGATTTGGCTCTTCGGAACGCCGATTGCTCTTGCCGCTAAAACGAATTCTTGATTTTTAAGTCCTAAAACCTGACCTCTGACCAATCTTGCCATACCGACCCAATAAACCAATCCTAGGGTCAAAATGACAGTAAACATGCTATTATCATCTAAAATAACCATAATTAAAATAACGTAAAGCAGTAATGGGATAGAATTGATGACGTCGATGATTCTCATCATGATATCGTCCACGATTCCGCCTTCGATACCGGCGATGCTTCCATAGATGACGCCGATGAATAAGTTAACGAGTGCGGCAACTAAAGCGATGAATAGTGAAATGCGCGCACCATACATGACACGTGTCATGACGTCTCTGGCAAGGGTATCCGATCCCCATGGGAATAATTTGTTGGATACTTTTCCGTACAGTTCTTTATACTCAACACCGTGATAGGTGATGCTGAAATCAATGCCTTCATCTGCCAACTCTTCAAAAACCTTATAACTGTAATTAATCATGACATCTTCGCCGTTCAAATCATAAGTGAGGTGTTTTATCGTCGTATCTCTAGCTGTTTCATCCAGCTTTTCAAGCAACAATCCATCTTCAGTAGATGTATAAAGGTTATATTCAGATAGGTTTAAGTAGAAATAATGATCTTCTACCTTCATAATTTCAAATCGTGGAGGAATATTATTAAATCCTGGAATCTGATCGCTATAATTATAATTCGTAAAAAATGGACCAAAGATGCCAAATAAAGTCATCAAGCCGATAACAACAAGCCCTGCCATCGCTAATTTATTCTTTTTCAATCTTCTCCAAGCATCTTTCCAATAGGTCAATCCTGGTCTGATCTGTTCTATGTTTGCTCTATCTTCGGGAGCTACAAACTTAAAATCGCTCTTGTTCATTTTAGTCACCACTCTTCTTTCCCATCTTGATGCGAGGATCAATGAAGGAATAAGCAATATCCACAAGGAGCACCATCACGATATAAAATGCCGCATAGAAAACAGTGACTCCGACTACAGTGGTGTAGTCACGCGCTGTCACGCTTGTCACAAATCTTTCCCCGATGCCAGCGATTCCAAATACATATTCAACAACAAATGATCCAGTTAAAATTGCTGCAATCATCGGTCCGATATACGTGACGACAGGAATCAATCCATTCTTCAAAGCATGCTTTCCCATTACCTTGAATTCAGATAGGCCATTCGCTCTCGCGGTTCTGATATAATCCTGTTGAATAACTTCAAGCATGCTGGATCTTGTTAATCGGGCGACAAATGATAAGGAATAGCCAGATAAGGCAATGACTGGTCCGATATAGTAAAGCGGACTGTCGCCCATGCCTCCTGCGGGAACCCAATTCAATTTGTAACCAAATATATAGATATAAAGCGTAGCAATGATGAAACTTGGAATCGTCACACCAAGTGTGGCAAGAACCATGACTGTATAATCAATAGGCTTATTTTGTTTTAGAGCTGAGATAATGCCAATCGGTATTCCGACTATAATAATAGCGAGTGTGGCAATCGCGCCAATTTTAGCGGAAATAGGAAATCCCACCCTGATAAAATCATTGACTGTATAACCTTTATATTGGAATGAAGGACCCAAATCAAAATGAATCAAATCATTCATATAATCGAAATATTGTTCCATCAGCGGAGCGTCCAAATTGTACTGTGCGAGCAGTCTGGCTTCGATGACTGGATCAAGCGTTCTTTCCCTTGTAAAAGGTCCACCTGGAATTGCACGCATCATAAAAAAGGTGAGCGTAGCGATGATGAATAGTGTAAAAATTGCTGATATAATTCTTTTAAGGTAATATATCATAATCATTTCCCTCCAAGTAGAAAATTTATGAGGAGTGTACTAATTTTTCACTAATTATATTCCTAAAACCCCAAAAATTCAATGCTTTATGCAAATATGAGAACATCTGTTAAGCAATTTGCTTTACATTTACTTAAACTTATGATAATATGAACCATTTCTTATAATAATTTATTATTATAAAATGTGTTAAACAAGCATTTTTCTTATGAAAATCTATGAAAACACTTTCATTTTCAA
>DOYO01000131.1:6699-9313 GCA_003518475.1 Acholeplasmataceae bacterium | reverse complement strand
GTTCTTTCAAATCCTTCAAGTCTTCTGCTTTTATATAAAGAAATAAGATTCTTTAAGCCCTTGATGGAATACTGTTTGATATCCAAGCCAAGCTCTTTAATTTGGTCTTGAATAATCTTTTTACCATCATCCTCATCAATGACGGTGAAGTTGGGTCTGTATCCATATGGAAGAACTGCGATGTGTCTTCTTAAGATCTGAAGACCAAAAGCATGGAATGTATAAAGCCATACACCCATGGCGTGAGGACCCGTCATATCGATGACACGTTGTTTCATCTCTCTTGCTGCCTTATTGGTGAAGGTCACCGCGAGGATATGTCTTGGATCTGCACCTTGATTGATTAAATAAGAAATTCTTGATGTCAAGGTCTTGGTTTTGCCTGTTCCTGCTCCGGCTACAACAAAAAGCGGTCCACCTTCGTGGACTACCGCTTTCAGTTGAGATTCATTTAGTGTCTTTAGCCAGTTCATCAGGCCACCAGCCTNNGGATCGGTATTGAAATATCCGTTTCTCATGAATTGGAATTTATCGAAGGGTTTGGAATCGATCAAGGCATGTTCAACATAACCTTCCTTGACTGTCCATGAATCCTGGTTGAAACGATCCATCAACTCCATGTTGTCATCACCGATGATCATGGGTCCGAAGAAATTCATTGTAACCTTTAGGGCTTGTGTTTCTTCAACGTAGTGAATTGTTCCATTTGGTTTTCTTTCATTAAATCCGCTTCCGCTTCTAGTTGCTTCATCATAGGTTGCGAGAACTTCGATGACATTTCCCTTTTCATCATATTTCACATCATTTGCTTTAATGAAATAGGAATGGAATAGTCTGACTTCGTCGCCTAAGGAAAGTCTCTTATATTTGTTATTGGGTTTCACTGGAGTAAAATCATCCGCTTCAATGAGTAAATGCTTGGAAAATGGTATCTTTCTGGATCCCAGTTCAGGCTTCTCAGCATGATAAGGAACATCAAAGTATTCAAGTTTTCCTTCTTCATAGTTGGTGATGGTTACCTTGAGCGGATTGATGACAGCCATCACGCGTCTTGCACGTTCTGCCAAATCATCACGAAGAGCTGCTTCAAGCATGTCGTTTCCGGCAGTTGAATTCACCTTGGATAACCCAGTGGATAAAACGAATGCGCGGATTGCTTCTGGAGTATATCCTCTTCTTCTTAAACCCTGGAGGGTTGGCATTCTTGGATCATCCCATCCAATCACTTTACCCTGTTCGACGAGCAATCTTAAATATCTTTTGCTCATGACCGTGTTTTCAATGGATAACCTTCCAAATTCGATCTGTCTTGGAATCTTCGGCATTTCAGTTTCTCTCACAACCCAGTCATATAAAGGACGATGGTCCTCAAATTCAAGGCTGCATAAAGAGTGGGTAATGCCTTCAATGGCATCTTCAAGAGGGTGAGCATAATCATACATCGGATAGATGCACCACTTATTTCCTGTATTGTGGTGTTCAGCATAACTGATTCGATAAAGCGCTGGATCCCTCATATTCATATTTGGGGAAGACATATCAATCTTAGCTCTTAACACACAGTCTCCTTCATTGAACTTTCCATCTCTCATTTGATAGAATAAATCCAAATTTTCTTCAACTGTTCTATTTCTATATTGTGATTCCTTGCCTGGAGTATTGATATTTCCTCTTTCCTTCGCCATCTCTTCAGCTGGAGTATCATCGACATAAGCTAGTCCCTTCTTAATCAAGAGAACTGCACGATCAAACATTTCACCGAAATAATCAGATGCGAAAAAAACATTCTTTGGTTCATATCCGAGCCAACGGATGTCATCAAGAATCGCTTTCACATAAACATCATCTTCCTTTGAAGGATTGGTATCATCGTAACGAAGATTCGTATACCCGCCAAATTGGATCGCACTTTCAAAATCGGTGATGATCGCTCTCGCGTGACCGATATGCAAGAATCCGTTTGGTTCCGGTGGGAATCTTGTAATGATTTCAGTATGTTTGCCTGAAGCCAGATCGGCTTCGATAATGGTTTTAATAAAGTTGGAGTTATTTTCCATAAAAATTCACCTCATTGTCTTTTCTATTATATGCTAAAAGCATGTAAACAGCAAGTTTTCAAAGAAAAATCGGTTGAGTTTATCAACCGATTTTGTAGATTCAATTTGTTGAAGAATTAAGGCAATAAGCCAAGAATTTCTTCCAGGGTATAACCAGAATCTTCTAGGGCAGCAGTCATATCTGTCAACAGTGCTTCTTGTTCTTCATCTGTCAGGTTGCCAAGTTCGGTAATCAATGCTTCAACTGCCGCTTCTGGATCCGCTTCTGGATCTGTTAAAACTGCAAGAACATCATCAATCGCTTCATTTAGTTCAGGTGAGTAGTCATTATCTGCAATCACATCCAAGACATCATTCACGGCATCTTGAATNNGATTGGATAGACATGCCGGCTTGACTCATCTGAGCATCAAAGTCTTTAATCACGAATGCGCCGTCAACAATCAATTCGTTGTCGCCTAAAAGTGTTAAGATGTTTCCAATATGTTCTTCACTCAACGTCACTTCGCCTGCATTCAAACTATTTAAAGCAATCTTCAGGTCGCTTCCATCAATCG
>DOYO01000131.1:0-6618 GCA_003518475.1 Acholeplasmataceae bacterium | reverse complement strand
TCCAGTTCAATGAATGGATATGGATTTTCTGGTGTTGCAGTTAAGGTAGATAGAATAATCGCGTTTGCTTTAGAAGCTAAAATCGATTGCATATCTGCTTCATCAACGATTTGATCAACAAGGGGTAAAGTAAATGGTGCTGTTGCATCCTTCGTTTTACCTAATGCGAGGGAAGCTGCGAATTCTTCATCTTCAAAACCGATAGCCAACAATTCATTTTCAGAAATAAATGCTAACAATGAATTGACTAAAGCGGCACTTTGAGGATCATCGGCCATTTGTGTTTCAACTAATGTAGGAATATCCAAAAGTATTTCTCTTTCGACTGGATCGAATGTAGCCAAACCATTCAATTGGTCATTGATGATTGCTTCGATATCATTGCCTGTAATTTGTTCAGCAGCCCAGCTTACGGTACCAAACAACCAAGCAAGAGGTAAATTGCCAATCGTTAACTTTTCAAGTTTTAAAGAAACAGCTTCTGTTGTCGCTTCAAGTCTGAAGGTAATCAAAATTCTAGTCTTGAAAGTAAACGATGAATACTTTAAATGAAGTCCTGATTCAATTTCAACAACATCATCTATGAATCTAACCCATGATCCTTGATATCCATAGGTCAATCCCATGACTGTATCGCTTATGACATAATCCTTATCCAAAGCATCTGCTGTTTCATCTAAAAATAATGGATTCAGTTCAAGAAATGTGCCCTTCAACATCAAGTTCGCATCCTTTTGAGAGAACGCTAAACCCAATGTGGATGTTGAATCGTTTTCTGCCAAAAACGCATCCATTTCTTCAGAAATCATTGCTGTCAGATCGAACGATGTCGCAGTACCATCAAAGTCATCGGCAGGAATCGTTACGCTCTTATAAGTTAACGCTAAAAAGATTAAAGGTATCGCAAGAATGGTAAGAATCGGCAAGACAATCAGCTTAAATAAAAATTTCATAATATCACTCCCTTTTTCTAATATAATAATATTCTTTTCATGTATAAAATACAATATATTCGCTTATTTATGCAAAGAAAATATAAAGAGGACCTGTACCGGGCGGCACAGTCCTCTTTGAGTTGTTTTTAATGGGCGTTAAACCGCTTTATCAAAAGTTTTTACAGCTTCTTATTCAATATCAGTATTTCTGCTGAACACATCATTGCTTGTCGCCACTTGACTTGGGTGGTATATGTTATAAATCTCTTCAAAATAAAGTGTGCGTGCTGTCAAATGTTTTGGGTTGATCCATAACCATAAAATGCCTAAAGTGAAGATACCCAAAATATACCAACCGAGATAACTCAAGTCTAAAACGAATAGTGACCATTTGTTTCCTCTGGTTAACTGTTTAGAGAGACCGATAGCTTCAAGTGCTTCAATTCCTGGTTCCCTATGCAATAGGTAAAAGCTCATGGAATATGCATACGCCTTTACAATTCCCGGGATTATAAACAATAAAGCCCAAAGTGAACTAAACAATGAAATCAAAAATGACAAGATTAAGGATCTTCCTTGTGATTCTTTGAATCCGATGGTCAAAATTTCATCTGTTCTTGGAGTCTGATTTCTAGCGGTTTCAATGTACATTTTGGTCGTTCCATATAGGAATAGGGTAACAACTATAAACGAAACAATACTCAGTAAAAATACAACTCCTGGTTTTCCAGGATCTGTTTGGATGATTAAAAATGTATCTCTGTTGATTGTATATGTTGGTTGATAATTTGAAGTAATCAAATTAATAACAAAACTAACCAAACCTGTCACCAACAATACCGGAATAACCTGATTGTACTTGTCTGCCATGTAATCACTAGCTTTTTGCTTATAGATATAACGATCATCTTTCATCTTAAATCCCCTCTCCAAATTTTGTCTTAATGTATTTATAATAGCACAACTTGTTTGGTTCGTACCTTCATACTGAAATTTTTTGCATGATAATAATCAATAAACAATCATTTTGTGCTGAAATCCAGTATTTCTTTTGGTAAGAATTCTGCTTCAACAATTTCTTTTAGACTCTTAATGCTATCAGCATACGAAACATTCTTATAAATGAATTTGAGAGTTATTTCTTGATAATCAGCTTTAAACACATTCTTCGCGATAATCTCATTGAGTACTTCAACAATCTCGCAACCTGGCATGCAGGAGGTATTGTGGATACCATTCAATTGTCTGTCTTTAATCACGCTTGGTAATATTTCTTTGACGACATCCATATTTATTTTATTGCTTCTCCACATCATATGAACGTCATAGAGATGTCTAGAATGACGTCTATAGTCGCTATTGAGATGATAATCAGCAATTGCAAACAATTTATCTATAAATGTTCGATCAATACTTTGAATAATCATTGGAAATGGATGTAAATCGAATAAATCAATCAATTCAACCTCTTGTTCTGAGTTCAAAAACTTAGTGATGTAATTACTGACTAAATGGTTTTCACAAGGATATGGCGGGTATACAACAATCGTTTCGATGATGATGTGTTCCATCATTTCTGGTTGGCTTTGAAATATATTTTCATATTTGATTTTGTATGCGTTGAAATCTCTTCTTGAGCGTATACTATCTTCATTCATCAATTCCATTCCTAAATCTTGCGTAATTTCTATAATAATGTCTCGTATTTTTCTTCGTTCTTTAGCATGAACACCGTCTCTATCATTTGACTTAACTGCAATATCGATATCTTCTGAAAACCTGTCGATGACATCGTAACATTTTGAAAGAGATGTTCCTCCCTTAAAAACAACCGAATCTAGTGCACGTTTGGAGAGTTCATTTAAGAATAGTGAGACATAGTAATCTTTTTCAATCTGAAAAGGTTGTAAAGGGTATTGAGCTGATGTTGCCTCAATGATTGTCCTAAATGTGTCTTTATCTTTGTGTAAGTTCATGTTGAACCCCCGATTTATAAAATAGAACTTGTGCTTTTAGTGGGTATTTGGAAACGATTTGTTCCATTGAATCTTCAGTCATCAGAGTTGAGGAAAGGTAATCCTTTATTTTAGGGAGTGCATCTTTAAATTCATATTCGCTATATAAATCAAAAGAAGAGAATAGGTCCATAATTTGAAGCAACTTATAATTCATCGATGTGACTTCAACTCTCGGAGTTCCAATAATGAATCTCAATTTGTTAATTCTAACTTCTCTTTTTTTGCTTGACACTTGATTTGAATAAATGGTTTCAACACTCGCTGTTTGTGTTGTCAGTCCTAATGCATTGGCAAAATTGATTCCACTTTTATATCCAAGTATGCTTCCATCAATATTCTTAAGATATAAGGACTCAATTGCTTCTGAGGTTCTGATTGTCGGTTTTTTTAAAATTCGATTTGAATTGGGGAGTTGATAAATACCTGTTTTGACGCGCAGCACTTTCCCCTCCATGTAAAGCCTTCTCGTCATTTCTCTGATTGTTGACTGCTTAACTTGGTGAAATGCATCATAAAGTTCCTTTAGAAAAATGGTCTTCTCGTTTCCGTATTCATTTTTAATGTACTCATATATTTTTTCTTGAATGCTATATTGCATGATTCTTCACCTCAAAACCTATTGTTGATTTAATTATATCATCTATTCTTATTTTGTGACATTTTTAACTATAGTTGTTTTATTTTTGTCACTATTTTAAATATAGTTTGTAAAAAAGAAAAGGATAAAGATTTCTCTCTATCCTTCATATGTTCATCAACCTAGTTATTCTTCAATGCTCAAGGTCGAATATCCGCCCAACAGATAGTTGGGGAGTGCGCCTTCCTTTTGATAAGTATAATACGCTGCAGCACCGATCATCGCTGCATTATCTGTGCAGTATTTCATGCTTGGGATGATGATTTCATAATTCGGGATTTCCTTGAATATTCTATTTCTTAATCCCTTATTTGCTGCGACTCCGCCTGAAACAATGATTTGCTTCACTTGGTAGTGATCTGCGGCAATTCTTGTTTTTTCAATCAAGACGTCAAGGACGCTTGCTTGAAATGATGCGCACATGTCATCGATTCTGACAGGTTCATTTCTTTGTTCAGAATTGTGAACAATATTGATGACTGCGCTCTTTAATCCTGAAAAACTGAAATTGAATTCCTTTTTATCTAAATAAGGTCTAGGAAGATGATAGGTATCCGTTCCTAGTGTTGCTCTTTGGTCAACAATAGGTCCACCCGGATAAGGAAGACCGAGGGTTCTTGCGACTTTGTCATAAGCTTCACCGACTGCATCATCCATCGTTGTACCTAAAAGCTGGAACTCCATGTGACCCTTCATATAAATCAATTCCGTATGTCCGCCTGAAACGAGTAAGGCTAACGCTGGGAACTTCATTTCATGCTCTAGGTTTGCTGCATAAATATGTCCGATCAGATGATTGACTCCAATCAGTTTTTTTCCATGTGCGAAAGCGAAAGATGTCGCGGCATTGATGCCGACGAGAAGGGATCCGATCAAACCTGGACCTTTCGTGACAGCGACCAAATCAATATCTCTGATTTTAACATCTGCCTGCACAAGCGCTTGTTCAAAAACTCGGGTCATGTGCAAAACATGATTTCTTGATGCGATTTCTGGGACAACCCCGCCATAAATGGCATGAATGTCCATTTGGGATAAAACGATATGTGATAATATTTCTTTTGCATCCTTAACGATAGCAACACTCGTTTCGTCACAACTGCTTTCAACGGCCAAGATGATCATGATTACACCTCCTTGATATAGACGATCGCGTCTTCATTTTCATAATATTTTTTTCTTAAATGGGATTGGGTGAATCCATATTTTTCATATAATTTTCTAGCACGCTCATTGCTTCTTCTCACTTCTAAAACAAAGGTTTTCACACCCTTTTCTTGTAGGAAGGATAGAACGAACGATAAAATTTGATCACCATAGCCTTGACCCTGATACTCAGGATCAACTGCGAAGTTCATCATTTCAGCATTCTTGTCAATGGCTCTGAATCCGATATAACCGACAATCGTCTTATTCAATTCATAGACGAAATAAAAACCAAAGGGGTTTAATGCAAACTCTTCATAAAGAAAGTTTTCACCAAGGCTTCGATCAAACACCTTTTTTTCTAAAGCGACAATACCAAAAATATCACTAAAGGCTGCTTTTCTGATCATGATTGGCTTCCGCTTCCGTTATACGCATATAGTTAGGTTCTAAATCGTGAATGTTGGTGACTAAAACAGATGCATCAATAATTCTTTTTGGATTGACTTCATAGCTTCTATCATCGATAAAGACAGTTTGAGCTGATTGATAGATCGGATTTAAAGAAAGATCTGTTACTTTTCTATACCCTTCTTCAAGCAATGTTTTCCCGTTTTCATAAACAGCGGAAAAAACATATCCTCTTCTTGCATCAATCATCGCTGCAACTTTTCCTTCATAACCAGAAGTCATGAAAAACAAGCTGCTGACAGTCTTAAGTCTGACTGCTTTCGCATAAGCGAGCATCTTTCCGACCATGACAGCGATTCTGACACCTGTATAAGATCCAGGACCGACACCGATGATGATTTCATCGAGCGAATCCATGGTTTGTCTATTTCTCTTCAAGACTTGATCAATTCGATCTACTAAATATTTCGCGTGATCTCTTTGGGCGAATCTTATGCTGAAATCAACCAACATCTCGTCGATGACATATCCTACAAACATCACATTGGTTGAAACGTCAAAAATAAGTCTTTTCATATGAATTGCACCGCTCTTTTACATGGAATGCCTTCGCATTGCATGATAAACTTTCTTTCTGTATCAGAAATCTTCTCAATCTTGACAAGTAAATAATCCGTTGGCAGAAACTCTTCCACCTTAAACGGCCATTCGACAACGATGATTCCAAGACCATCGATATATTCCTCTAAATCAAAATCGTTTCCGACATGATCCAAACGATATAAATCAAGATGATACATGGTTTTCATCCGATCTGCTGACAAGTATTTTTTCATAATGGTAAAGGTGGGACTATTCACGATTTGCGTGATCCCGATGCCTTTGGCGATTCCTTTGGTAAATGTTGTTTTTCCTGCTCCAAGCTCACCATCTAAGAGAATGACTACTTTGCGTTCATCCTTCAAAAGTAAGCCCAGCTCATAGCCAAGCAATTCGGTTTCTTCAGCGGAATATGTATTTTTAATCTTCATGGGTTCCTACTTTAATATATTTTCGTATCCTTTTTTACCAAGCAGAGCGAACATGTTTTTCTTGTAAGCCTCTACGCCTGGCTGATTGAATGGATTGACATCAATCATGTAAGCTGACATTGCGCATGCCTTTTCAAAGAAATAAACCAGGTACCCGAAGGTGTAGCTATCAAACTTGGGTATTGTTAATAACATGTTTGGCACCAAACCATCTTTATGCGCCATCATCGTTCCCTTAAGAGCTTGAGCATTCACATAACTTAAAGGTTTCCCCTTCAAGTAATTCAGTTCATCCAAATCACTATCTTCTTCTGGTATTAAAACATCCTTGGCGGACTTCTTCACATCAATAACTGTTTCAAACAGGTGTCTTTCCCCTTCTTGGATATATTGTCCAAGAGAATGAAGATCCGTTGAAAAACCTGCACTTGCTACAAATA
>DOYO01000006.1:560-3166 GCA_003518475.1 Acholeplasmataceae bacterium | reverse complement strand
GTTCATTGCTATTTAATTTCAATAGTCTGGATATACTTCATATCAGCAACTACAGGAGCAAGCCTGTCTTCAATAAACTGATACTTCTTTTGATCTTGTTTCAATCCTTCTTCAAAATGACATAATGCGATTCCCATATCAAGCGCTTGAATATCGAACGGAATGGATTGAGCATAATTTTCAGTTTTCTTTAAATAGAAATGCGCTTTATTTCCATCGAGAATGATTCTCCATGGTTGTTTATTGGATGCTGATGGTCCCATTTGAACAAGTTCCAAGTATTTTGACAATGGATAATTCGTTTTTTTATCCTCTGTGATCGGACGATTGATATCGGTATCAAAAAACAATTCTTTAAAGGCCTTTCTTTGGTTCGCTCTGATAAACATTCTGATCGATCTTTCCTTCATGGACATGGACTCTACAGCATGACCTACTGGAGATATTGCAGGGATAACCTCACCCTCATGCACTTCAGCTGAGAAAGCTTTCCTATCAAAAGTTCCGCCTAGCCAAACTGTTCCCAGTTCCATGGCTGTTAGATCCAAAATAATTTTTTCAAATAAATAACCAAAGTCAACGATGGCATTGAATTCGTTTTTGATTACTCCGCCAAAAAAAGCTGGAGCNNTTGACAAAAAAGTATCTTGCTTGATTGCCAAAGATACCTGTTCTTTGTTCACTCTTCTTTAAAAGCTCTTGAATCGCTTGTTTTTGAACATCTGTCAATGCCTCTTTGACATAGGTTCGTACAGAACGTCTGATTTCGATTGCTTCAATCATATCGTCAACTCATTTCCTTCTAATTTGAAAGTCATACTCTATACTGAGTATATCATGAACGTTTAAGTTTGAATAGAGAAAAAAACTCCCCGATGAAGGGGAGTTCTCAATAATTATTTAATGTTGATGACATACTGATATGAGTTCTTTCCTGAACTCTTTGATCCATACAAAGCCTTATCTGCTTTTAAGACCAAATCTTCCTTAGTCAGAGCATTATCAGGATATAACGCTATCCCCATGCTTACCGTCGCTTCAAGCTTGATTTCATTGATCATGATGCCATCCTTCAAGGATGTTAACAACCTATCGGCAAGCTCATTGATTTCCTTGACGTCTTTATACTTCTTCATAATCAAGAATTCATCTCCGCCAATTCTTGCTATCGCATCGTTTTTATCTAGCATCTTCAAGAACACTTCGCTGACCTTGACTAAAAATTCATCTCCAACACCATGACCATAGGTATCATTAATCGTCTTGAATCCATCCAAATCAAGGAATAGTACTGCAAACTTCTCTTTAGACGCATTCGCTTTTTGAATCGTTTGTTCCATATGATCATAAAACCATAATCGATTCGGTATCTTCGTCAAGTAATCGGTATATGACATCTGATTGATTTTTTGTTCGGATTCTTTAAGTTTATCCAGCATCGAATTGATTTCTAGACCGATATAATCGATTTCATCATGATGTGGACCAATTGGTACACGTGTGCTGAAATTCGCATTTTCTGATATTTTTTTAATTCCCGAATTCAATCTTAAGAGTCTTCTAAATATTTCTTTATCCAAATAAAACAACGTACTTAATGCAAAGATCAATCCAACCAAGGATATGGAAATAGCAAGCTGCAAAAGCGTATTTCCGATGATGGGTTCAACCTTCTTATCTAGTAAGATTTGAATCATATATTGATCCGTATGCAAGAGATCATGAATGAGATGCTTGACTAAAACATGATTGTCACCTGCATTTTCAACAATTGTGTCATTATCTTCAGTCAAGATTGTATTTTCAAAAATTTCAAAAGGGAATCCAGCAACAATTTCTAATTCATCCAACTCCGTTTGATCGATTTGTCTAGCGAATATGACATTACCAGCAACATCCGATATTTCACTATGTTTTAAAATTGGTGATGACGCGATGAAGAAGATTCCATCAGATGTAGTAATGATTCCTTGAATGTAGAAGTCTATGGATGTGTTTTGATGTATTCCCAAAGTTTCAATAATTTGAATGAATTCATCATCGACTGGTATTTCAGTTTCTTCTTCAAAATCATAAAAAGAGGAAAAGATAATCGATTGATTGATGTCATAATACAAAACTAAATTGACATTCAAAGTTTCAAATGATTCATAATAAAGATTGCTATCTAAATAGGTTGAGTTATTTCCCTCAATGTAATCATAAGTCTCATCCCAAATTGCCCAATCTCTCACTGTATTGTTCATGGAACTTGATGATGCTACTAAGATGCGTTCAACCAAAATTGCATTTTGCTCAGCNNATCAATACAACTATAGATCTAAAACGTATACTGCTCTTGATGTTCAGATTTTTCATGCGCGTCTCCTAAATATATTTAAACTCGGGTGATTAAGTATATTATAACACACAAAAATGTACTTAAGAAAGATGTAAGATTTAAGGATGAAACCCATGATATACATAAATTTACTGATCGATGTTGAATATAAAAATGAACTCTCGTGCGGAGAGTTCATTGATGGATTGGTTTATTGTTTCGTTTGAACCTTTTTAACTGCTGCCAAAGCTTCTTCAAAAACCTGATCTTCCGTTTTCTTGCTGGT
>DOYO01000006.1:0-389 GCA_003518475.1 Acholeplasmataceae bacterium | reverse complement strand
AACCAATGATTGTGAATGAAGTAAATCTGTAATAACATTTCTACATTCGTTTTTTGTTCATATAGCCATTTAAGAAGGGTGTTGAACACTTCATCATCCTTTTCAAACTCTTCCATCACAGGAAGATCTAATGCTTTACCCAATCTTTGAACCAATGTTGATTTACCGGATGCAATCATCCCGCCTACTGATATCTTCATCTCTTATCCCCTTTTCCACAATGAATTTGTTGTTAGAAAGTCTATACCCATTTTTTCATACTGTAATGCTTGTGAAATGCTATCTACCGTATATACTGCAATCTTAAATCCTTCTTTTTTAAGTTTTTTTACAATTGCAGGCGTTAATTTATCTTTATCAAAGGAAATATCGATACGATTGGCTCTGCA
>DOYO01000146.1:20626-21455 GCA_003518475.1 Acholeplasmataceae bacterium | reverse complement strand
CTTATTTGTTCATATTATAGCATAAAATCGATCATTTCATAGCCATCATCTAAAAAATAATAACCTGTGAACGCATCACAGGTTAAGTTGATTTTTATGAATTTATTTGGTTAAGTTTCTCATGACTGGCTTTATCAGCATACATTTTTTGATCAGCGGTCGTCAGCAGCTCATCAATCGTCATCTGCCCGTCAAACTGAAGATAACCGCTACTGAAACAAAGAAATGGAAATTTGGATAAAAATTCATGTTCCTTTGCTTTAGCTTTTACAAGTTCGATGTAGTGTTCTGGGGAATCTTCAATATTCTTTTTCAGTACAATTAAGAATTCATCTCCACCAAGACGCGCTGCAAATGACTTTCTATTTTTGAATGTTGTTCTTAGAACATCTGCGAATGCAATCAGCACTTGATCACCTACCTGGTGCCCGTAAGTATCATTGACCTCTTTAAATTTATCCATATCCATCATGATGACATGAAAAGGTTCATGATTTTCAATAAGGCTTTTGATGTAATCTTGTAAAAGGCGTCTGGAATAAAGTTTGGTCAGATAGTCGACGTTTCCGCTGATGGTTTCCAAGAAAATATAGATAACCAAAACTGAGAGGGCAAGCGAAGACCACGTGAATAATATTTCAGGAAAGAACAGTTGAATCATGGAACCTGATGTTGGAACCAATAGAAAAATCATGATGCCTATGATGATATTGGAACTTGCTCGTTTTCTATTTTTTATAACGATATAAACAAAGTATAGATAAACAGGGTAAACCAAGATAAAGCGCAGGATGGAAAGACTTCCGTATATATAATTGTTTGTTCCTTG
>DOYO01000146.1:0-20533 GCA_003518475.1 Acholeplasmataceae bacterium | reverse complement strand
AACCATGTGATTGGTTCAAGTAGCGATCCTAATATATTGACAATCAAAATAGACAGGAAAATAGAGGATGAAAAACTGAAGATATCCTTCTTTATCCTTGTAATTCCAAGCATGATTAACAGTAAGATGATACTGTAAAAATTAATGTCGAATCTAACGAACTGATCCATTGTATTCACCTCATAACGACTTTGAAGATTCTATAAGGATTTGATGTATTCGAGCACACGGTTCTGCGGCATCGGTTTACAGAAATAGTAGCCTTGAGCAAAATCTACATAATACTTCTTCATCATGTTGTATTGTTCTAAATTTTCAATCCCTTCAGCAACAACGACAAGCTTCAAATGATGTGCAAGGTCAATCATGTATTTGAGAACATGGAACTCTTCTGTATCTGGATGGATGTTTGATATGAACGTCCGATCTATCTTGATGATGTCAATTGGCAATTTTTGAAGATAGGTCAATGATGAATATCCAGTACCAAAGTCATCCAGTGCAATATTAAATCCCATTTTCTTGATTTGTTTAAGTACATGAATGCTCTTCTCGATATCACTGATAATTGCAGTTTCAGTAATTTCTAATGTAACCTTTGAACAATCAATTTTTGATTCAAATACCCACTTGTTCAAATTGGGAATAAAGGAATCATTCATCAGCATAATGGCTGAAATATTGATGGATATCTTAAATCTTTTTCCCTTCATATTCCATGCATCATACTGTGAAGCAGCCTCTTTAAATACCCACTCCGTGATTTCTTTGATATAACCATTTTTTTCAGAAAGCGAAATAAACTCAAGCGGTGGAATAAATCCCTTAACAGGATGATGCCAACGGATTAATGCTTCCACTCCCGACAGCTTATCGTCTGCTAGATTAATGATTGGCTGATAGTGCAGGGAAAACTCATTATTCGGTATCGCTTGTCTCAGTTGATTGAGTATTTCAGTTTGCTGTTTGATCATTGATACCATTTCTTCATCAAAAATAACAATTTGATCTTTGCCCTTAGATTTCGCGATAGAAACAGCAGCATCTGCATGACGCATCAACGTAATATAATCTGTTCCATGATCCGGATACAATGCAACACCTGCGCTAAATGTGATGAAAAAATCATCTTCATCCAATATATATGTTTTTCTAATCATCTCAAAATATGATTCAACAAGCGGCACGAAAGTTTCGATATCATCCATATCAAAAAATGCCAAGATGAATTCATCGCCGCCGAGTCTCGCAAGCATGTTCGGTGGCTTTATGGCTTCTTTCAAACTGTCAGCAACCTCTTTGATCAATTGATCACCAACAGAATGACCTTTAACTTCATTGATGTTTCTAAATTCATCAATATCAAAGTAGACAAATCCTATAACACCATCATTGGCATGCTCGCTTGCATATTGGTTGATGGTTTGTTCTAGTAGGATTTTGTTAGGCAAGCCTGTCAAATCATCATAATAAGCAAGATTGAATAACTTGTTTTCTAAATCCACTGATTTGCGATGACCTAAATCAAGTTCTTCGTAAGCGTTCTTCAAGTCTAATATCGTCAATACATAAAGGCTTAACTGTTTTTGAATGATGCCATAGAAAACAAGTGCAGTGAAGAGAACATAGAAGATGCCTTTTACGCTTTGTACATAGTTTAAAGTATCTTGATCCGTAAATAAGCGAAGAATAATTTGATCGGAAAGGAGTATCCACGCAAATCCAAAAACCAAATAAAAACCAATGATTTTAGTCGATGTTCGGATTGAATTCATCTTTTTAAAACTTGTTGATTTGTGGTTGATCATTCGTGGTTCTTTATTGTTCTCCATAAGTACCTCTTCATTTGTATCTATTTACCTATATTATACATGATTATGTATGAATTCATTAAGAATGGCACAATAGACAAAAAAAGGACTGATTAAATCAATCCTTGTTCACCTTCATGCAAAGCGAGGTTTTTAATCCAATAACCCTTCTTATATCTAAACAATCCAAACAACATTTTTGGTATATCCAGCATCTGTACAATTAGAAACATGTAGATGACTGGGAGATTTGTCAGATAAGCTAAAAGTAGGGCGGTTGGCACTGATACAGCCAACATGTATCCTGCATCCATCAACAGTGTAGACTTCGTATCGCCTCCGGATCTCAATATAAAGTATACAGCAACATTAAATGAGTAAACGGGGATGAAAATAGAGTTGACTCGGATGTTGAAACGCGCGATGCTCTTTGTTGATTCTGAGACGTCATATATGTTTAAAATAAAGAAACTGAGAATAAAGAGAATCATACCAGCAAATATCGCGAATACAATCGCAAACGCAATCAGTTTTCTAGCATTATCCTTAGCCTTTTCGAGGTCGTTAGTTCCTAATGTGTTACCTACGAGCACAGCGACCGCAGTTGCTATACCTCCGAATGTGACAAAGACCAGCTGAGAGATTGCTCCGCTGATATTCATGGCCGCAAGCGCGCTATCCCCTCTTGTTGAATAGGCATGAAGGAATACAGTCTGACCTGATGACCACAGTGCCTCATTTAGGGTTAATGGGAGAGCCATCAGAACGATTCCTGCTAATATTTTTTTATCAATTTTAAAAATTTCTTTGAATTCTGTGCTGAAATGTGAACCGCTTCTTTTCAACAAAATCAGGGTAAGTCCGAGTTCGACGAACCGTGCGATCAATGTTGCAAGCGCTGCTCCAACGATACCTAGCGCAGGAAAACCAAACATACCGAAAATCATCACAAAATTTAGTGCTGTATTGGTTAAGATCGTAACAATCGATATCATGAGCAATGGCCTTGTTATGCCTGTTTCTCTAAAGGTGCTTCCAATAGCTACTGATAAAATCCATGGGAANNCCAATCAAAAGTTTAAATCTGAAGGTTTGTTTAAGCTTATTGAAATCCTTGGATCCAAAGTACTGCGCACTGAAAATACCTGCCCCTCCCAAAGCTCCGAACGTAATGAGTATAACAACAAAATAGAGCTGATTGACAATGGATACTGATCCGATTGCCTGCTCTCCTAATTTCCCAACCATGACGTTATCGACAAGCTGTACGGATGTCGTAATCAATTGCTGCAAAACGATTGGTGCAGCAACTGCAAATAATCTTTTATAAAAGGCTTGATCGCCAATGAATCTATTCATCCTTTGAGTACCTCAACCCACACATTATAGCATGGATATTGAATTTTTTACAACTATAAACCGTGCTAAATCAAACCAAAAAAAACTTTGTTTTTCGAACAAAATATTGATCATCGATAATTACTGATTTAGTCCAGTTCTTCTACTTTTATTTCTTCAATTTTCTTCTTTTCCCGTGAGATGAGATTCATTAAGATAATTGGAAGGATCACAATATACGCAATTGGAAATGCGATTCCTCCAAGGAACAAAAGAATAGACGATATGACAATCCAAGTGCGGTATCTGGATAAGTATCCAAGCCACTGTGTGCAAACAGCGAAAAAAACCGCAACTTCGTGAATAAAGACCAAAGCTAAATAAAGCGCAGCTGCAACAGCAAATCCTTCAAGCGTACTGGTTTCTGTTAGATAATAAGGAACTGATAAGAGAAGATACAAAGTTAGCAAGATGGTATTGAATAATAATAATTTCCTTCTTTTTGACATATTTTGCCTCCGTTTAAAGAAAAGTCTCGCAAAAATGCGAGACAGTTTTTATTAAGGAATATCAATAATTCTCATTGTATTGGTTGAACCATGCTTTTGAGCCCAACCAGATGTGATAATCAAGGTTGTTCCACTCAGGAAGCCAAAATCCTTTGCAACTTCAATAGCAACCTTATCATAAACCGAATAGTCTGTGACATTATTTCTATACGCTGCAAACACACCCCAATAATATGTCAGACGATGACATGTATCCAAGCTGTCTGTCACAGCGATGATAGGTACGGATGGTCTAAATTTGCACAATCTTTTCGCAGTTCCGCCTGTTTCTGTAAAAGCAACGATAACTTCTGCTTTAGGAAGTGCCAATGCTGTTTGAGAAACTGCAATGCCGATTGCATCATTGATGGTTTGTGAACTGGTTTTAATCGCTTTTGTGAGTCTTTCATCATAAGGAATGGTTTCTTCAATGGCTTTAGCAATGGTATCCATAACGAGTACTGCTTCAACAGGGTATTCGCCTGCTGCAGATTCTCCAGATAGCATGATTGCATCGGAACCATCCAGAATCGCATTGGCGACGTCTGATGCTTCCGCTCTTGTTGGTCTTGGAGAATACATCATCGATTCCAACATGTGTGTCGCAGTGATGACTGGCTTGCCTTTTGAATTCGCCATCTGAATAATCTTTTTTTGGTAAATCGGAACTAGAGAGGTTGAAACTTCAACACCTAGGTCTCCGCGTGCAACCATCACACCATCAACGACGTCTAAGATGGAGTCAAGATTATCGACACCTTCTTGATTTTCTATTTTAGCAATCAATTCAATTTTTGGTTTTCCTGCTTTTTTAAGTATTTCTCTGATTTCAAGAACATCCTCTTTTCTTCTCACGAAGGAGAGAGCAATCATATCAACACCCATTTCAGCAGACCAGATAATATCATCTAAGTCTTTTGCAGAAACGAATGGCATAGAAAGTTTGACGTTTGGTACGTTGACGCCTTTTTTAGTCTTGATGCTGCCGGAATTCATAACCTGGCATGTCAATATGTCAGGAGTGTATTCTATGACGTTCAATCTCATCTTGCCATCATCAATCAAGAAATAATCTCCAACTTTGATGTCATCATAAAGTTCTTTGCAATCAATGTGGAATCTTTCCCTATTCCCTAAAAGAGGTTCTTTGTGAACCTTGACAATATCACCCTTTTTGAAAGTTGCGATGTCATTTTCGAACTTCCCGGTTCTAATTTCAGGTCCTTTGGTATCTGCCATGATTCCAATAAACCGATTTAGCTTTTTAGCGACTCTGCGAATCATTTCAATTCTTCTACCATGCTCTTCATGATCGGCATGAGAATAATTGAGTCTGGCGACATTCATTCCGGCATCAATCATCTTTTCAATCATTTCCTCGTTGTCTATAGCTGGTCCAACTGTGCATATAATTTTGGTTTTTCTTTTCATATGTTCCTCCTAATGACTATCAAGTTCATTATACCTTATTTCTTTTCATATTTCTATATTCTGGAAGTCGAGTAAAACGATTACATATGTTCTTTATAAAAATTAAAGAGGATTATGACTAATAAAAACCAATATGCTACAATAAAACTAAAAAATAATACTGAAACGAGGTTTGGTTCAATGAATAATCTTAAAGCGTCCTTTGAAAACCTGTTTAAGAACAAAAAAAGATTCGTTCTTGTTATTGTTCATTTAGGGCTTGCATTCTTATTTTGGATTGGAATGTTTTTGCCATTTCTTGTTGGAGAAACAATTATCAATGGTCATGTATCTCTTGCTTTTATGTTTGTTAACCTGCGTACCATGGTTGTTTTAGTGTACTTTGTGATGCTTTTGCTTTATACATATACAGTTCTGGCTTCATCAGAAAAGAACGCAAAATCATTATTCTTATTACAAGCTATCATTTCATCAATGATTTTATTCTGGGGTGTTTTTGTTGTGCAGATTGGTGATACTGGAGGAAAACTCGGAGTCGGTTTTCTATTAGAATTTATCCTTTTGGGTCTGATATGGTTCACTTATATTAAAGAAAATATGGTGAATACTTTGATTGATAAGTATGTGAAGACTGAAAATCCAACGACTGTATAAACTGGGATTGAACAGATAGATGTTATGAAAAATGCACTTCGGGTGAAGTGCATTTTTTATGTATAGAGTTTAATGAATAATTCTGCTAAAGCTGGATCGAATTGAGTTCCTGCATTTTTTCTGATCTCTTCAAGCGCTTCTTGATGGGTCAGCGGTCTGCGATATGGTCTTTCGGAAATCATTGCATCATAGGAATCGGCAATCGTGATAATTCTGGCTCTGATTGGGATATCCCCACCGCTCAATCCTCTTGGGTAACCCTTTCCATCGTAACGCTCATGATGAGATAGAATATCTTGAGCGATATCTGCATATTCAGGTGAGGAGGACAAAATTCTATAGCCGATTTCAGGATGTTTCTTGATCTGTTCCCATTCCTTCTCATCCAACGGACCTTTTTTGTTCAATATGGAATCATCAATAGCAATCTTTCCAATGTCATGCAGATTGCTGATTGCCTTGAGGAGTGCGATTTCATCGCTTTTCATGCCAAGCTTAGTTCCAATGGAAATACATATTTCAGATACACGTTTAGAATGTGCCTCTTCACGAGGATTCTTTTCATGAAGTGTAGAAACGATCGTTTTTATAGTTTCATTTCTATGTGATGCAATTTCAAACAGTTTGTGGGTATACATATCATCTTCAGCCATCTTAATGACTTCTTGTATCGGTTCAGTTGAAAGTTTGGTAGCGACCCCAAAGGAAACAGAAATTCCCATTCCTCTGATGGTATTGTTTTCAATGCGTTTCTTTGCAGTTTCCATATATTGAAGCGCGCGTTCTTTACTGGTGTTTGGTAAGAAAATAGTGAATTCATCTCCGCCTATGCGTGCGATTCGATTTTCTTTGGTAAACACTTCGACCAGATTGGTTGCAACTGTAATCAGCAATTGATCACCTATTTCATGACCAAATGCATCATTGGTTATCTTTAAGCCGTTGATATCAGCGATAATGATAGATAAAGGCATGTATTTGATGGTATCAAGTCGATCCAGTTCTTCTGAATAATACCTTCTATTGTGAAGGTTCGTGAGTGGATCTCTGTAACTTAAATACATTATCGATTGTTCGTGCTTCGTTCTTTCTGTCACATCTTGGGAAAAAATAGTTACTCCGGTAATTTCATCATCGCTATTTTTGATCGGCGTATAGCTTTCATCAAGATATTTCTCTTTGACAACTTCAATTTCCAATGTCCTCTTTACAGTTTTCCCTGATAATGCTTGATCTAAGAGAGTCTTGATTCGATCACGCATTTTATAGTTCTCGATATAATCCAGATAATTCTGGCCTTCATGAATATCTGCTTTATAGAATAATTTCATGTTTTGTTGATGGAATGAATTAAATGTCAAATACCTATATTCTTTATCCACAGCGAATATTTCCATAGTCGTATTGGAATCGATGGAAGCTTGTAGTAAAATCCTTTGTTTTTGCAAACTTAATTCTGTTTCTAATCGTGATTTCTGATTATCAAGAGCAAGAGCGAGAATCATCGTGATAAACGGGAACACCAATAAATAAGGAACAGCTGTTTTTTGCAAAACTTCAAAAGCTCTCGGCCATGGGATGGCAAAGAAACATAACCAGGTTAATATATGCGCACCTAATCCTAAAAGATAAAATTCAAGATACTTGCTCATTCTGGGTAGATATCCCCTAATGTATTTCCAAGTTAAACCCAAGGTGACGGTAACAACAATGGTTAATACACCTGCATAAACTCCAGAACCTCCAACCCAAATCCGATATATAGCTGCGATCACACCAGCTATAAGGGTAGGAATACCACCATAGAAGACTCCGCTTACACTGAGGAGAACACTTCTTGTATCAAAGAAGAGTCCCTCTTCAATTTTCCATGGATTCAGCATAATTAAAACCGTAAATCCACCAATGAGCATACCTAGCAGAATTTTACGGTAAATATTTGTTTTAGCATTAAAATTAGTTGTTGCATAAACAAAAACCAATGCAAAAAGGAGGATTGCATTTTGTGCCAAATCTGTGAAGGTTTGTGCGCCATTAAAAAACCACATTGTCTTCCATCCTTTTCATAAATCATGACTTACGTTCTTATTATACCAATTATTATTTTTTAGTATCTTACGTTTTTATTAAGAAATCAAATTTTATGAATTAAATATGAAGTAAATTGTTATATTTCCAAATAAAGAAAAAGGAGAGTATTTTTTCCCCTATCTAATAAATTTTTTTATAATGATTTATTTTTTTGAGAATCTCTATTTTCATGAAACGCCAAGTAAGCTCCAATAACCATGATAATCAGCGCAATTCCAAAGATCAACGTGATTTGTTCTCCTAAAAATACCCAGGAGAGAATCACACCGATGAACGGTGCTGTAGCATAGTAGGCTGACGTTCTCGCTGCTCCCAGTGTTCTTTGGGCTGTGATGTAAAAATAGATGCTCATGCCATATGCAAAGAATCCTAGAATCAACGCATAAATGATGAATTGAAAACTACCGCCAAGCATATTCATGAAGTAAGCGATCGATAAGGAACCAACTCCTGAGCCTAATCCTTTGATGACAACGATCAGCAGAGGATCCTTGATTGACAGTTTTCTCGTAAAATTATTCTCAAGTCCCCAGGAAATACTGGCACCTAATACAAGGAGTGAACCCAGTGAAAAGGAGAAAGCGGATAAATCCTCAAAGGATAATAATACACTCGCAATAAATACTAGACCAATTGCAATCCACATCTTTCGACCAATCACTTCTTTGAAGATAACAAGGGCAATCATGGAAGTTGCAACAATTTCAAAGTTATTGAGCAATGAAGCATTGGCTGAAGTTGTCATTCCAAGTCCGAACATCAAGAGGACTGGTGCAAGTATGTCTAGAAATATCATACCTAATACAAAAGGTAGTTCTTTTTTAGTCAATTTGGCTTCTACTTTTTTTCTTCTAGATAGCACTTGCACAAGATTGACAATCAGCATTCCAAAACCAGCACCTAGATATAAAAGCGCAGCAAGCAGAAACGGGGAGAGTTCAACCAAGAGCAACTTTGAAATAGGCGTTGAAAATCCATAGAGCAACGCTGCAAGAATCGCTAAGAATATTGAAAAATAAATTTTATTGTTCATCAAATTCTTCAGTTTTGTTGTCATGTTTATCCTTAATGTTGTCAGTCACTGTTTTTTTGGATTTTCCTGGCTTATTTAGTAGCTTTTTTCTTTGATCTCGCACTTCTGGATTTTTTTAGAGGTTCAACCGGTGTTATTTCCGGTTCAACGATAACTGCCTCGGAAGTTTCATACAAAACGCTTTGCTCATTGTAGTACTGTAAAGCAGCTCTAATCGTACCAGCGATTGGAACCGCTAAAAGAAAGCCAGAGAATCCGAAAACTCCACCGAAGAAGATAAAGCTTGAAAGAATAGCAAGTGGGTGAATATGAACCTGTTTACCTAAAATATTCGGCTGAATAATGCTGCTTTCAATTGCCTGTTCAATCATGTTGATTGCAAGCACAGCGATAATTGCGATTAGATAAATATTGGTTTGGGGTGATAATTGCTGACTTTGCAGGTGCAAGGAGAGCAGGAAAATGACCGGTACCGATATGCCAATCCACGCTCCAACATAGGGAATGATATTCACCATACCCATGATGATACCGAAGATGATGGCATGTTGAAAGGAAAAATTCGGGATAAATAAAGAAAGAGTTCCTAAAGAAAAGACGAAGATCATTGTGACAATCAAAATCATCAAACCTTGACCTTTGAAGTAATTTTTTATGACGACATCGCTTCTGATACCAAGTTCAACGACATGATGTCTGATACTCTTAGGCGCGACTTTTGACAACGAGCCGAAAATGAGTGTTTTTTCTTTAATCAAGTAGAACATAAACACTGGTGTCAACGCTAAAATGACAATTGCATTGAGGATGCTGCTGCCAATGCCGGTTAAGATAAGTAAAACTGAACCAAGGAATGCGAATAATCGTTCAATGGAAGCACCATTTTCAGAAATTTCAGTAATGATATCGTTGATGCCTGTAGCATTCAAATACTCTGTGATTGCAGCAATGATATCGGTGATGATTTGTTCAAACGCGACATTGTCAATCATCGTTAGCAAGCTTGAGAANNAAAATGAAAAGGATTCCAAATAAAATAGCAATAATGATGGAAATTCCTTTTGGCAGTTTGAAAGTTTTTTGTATCCACAATGAGAATGGTCCAATCAGAAAACTTAAAAAGAAAGCAATCAGGAAGGGAATTAAAACTGCCTTTATCGCATTGAATATATTGATTAATACAGGTGAGGTGAGGAGCTGAAGGTAGTATAATCCTATAAATGATATGGAAATAATGGACACAATTAAAAGATATTGCATCAGCTTTTCTTTTGTAAATAGATTTTTATTCATAGAATACCTTCTTTCAATGGATACATCTGATGTAAATAAACATGCTCTTCCATCATATTGTATCAAAAATAAATGAATTTGGACATGAAAGAACGATAAAAGTCATATGATGGATAGCTTTAATAAAAAAAGTCCAACAAAGTCAGACTTTTATAATAATACAAAATGAAGATACTATTTAATCACCTTGTAAGCAACAAATTCAATGATTACTCCATAGACTATTCCAGCGATAAAGCCGACTACATCATCGAATCCAGTCGCACTGTAAAATGCAAATGATACAAGAAGGCCAATCAAAGCACCTCTTAGCAATGTGATTTTAAGATTGGGATTGCGTGAAGCGATTCCAATCGCAAATCCAATGAGCACTCTATTGTACCAAAAAGCAAACAAATAGAGCGTTTCTCTTTCAAAGCCGGATCTAAGTTGTGCACCAACAATGCAAAAAACTCCAAGCAATGCTCCCATGATCAAACCAATAATGAGTCTTTTTCGATTAAACATAATTTTCAATCCCTCCTATGTGTTTTTTTATGATATATCAACTTTAGAATGCTTAAGCTGATAATCGATTAGAAATTCTTTAATAACCTTGGCAACTTCTTTTGCAATCAGCTGATGTCCTAAATCAGTTGGGTGCACTCCATCTGCAAGTATGGATTCCATGGCGTAATTCTTTTTATAATCATTCAAGACATCTTGCATCGGTATGAAATAATCAGCATATGTCTTGGCAAGCTCCCTCACCATCTGAATTTCTTCATCTAAATCATTTTGCCAGATTGGTTCATACTCTCCAATTGGATATGCAAAGGGCTCGATTAAGAGAATCTTTGTTTCTGGAAGCTTTTTCTTGACTTCTTCGAGTAACTTGATATAGTTTTCCTTGTATTGCTGAGGGGTGAGCACATTACCAAATTTATAATGATGCCAAACCTCATTGATTCCAATCAGGATAGATATAAAATCTGGAGCAACTTGAATGGTGTCTTCCTTCCATCTAGCAAGCAAATCATTGGTTCTATTCCCACTGATTCCTCGATTGACCAATAGGATATTGTTCGCCATTCCTAATAATTTCTTGACGTACCCGTTTCCAAGATCATAGAGGCTTCTTCTATTTCTGTTGCAATCTGTGACACTGTCGCCTTGAAACAACATGATTGGGTAAGGCGTATCTATTTGATCCTCTGAATAAATCCAGTATTCAATCGTATCAAGTTCTATACCTGACTGATTGATTTGCTTATAAGCTTTTTTGACGATGCCCCCAAGTGTTTCGGGTATGTTCCTGCTCGCAAAGTTTTTTCTGTCCACTGGGTATATCAGATATTTGATATTCAAGTGGGTTTGGGCATATTCAACAATACTTTTCATCCCTTCTATGCCGTAACCATGTCCGTGCGCGGACATCTTCGTCCATAAGCCAAGCTCAGGCGTATCCGTATCCATATGATGAAGACCCATGCATCCGATGAACTCATGAGAATCCTTGAGCAATACAGCAAATACGATTTCTTCTTTGTTTTCATATTTTTTGATAGTGCTTTTAATCCAAGCCTCAGTTTCTGAAATATCCTTTGCTGGTTTCGGCATCATATAACGAGTCACTTCATGATTGAAATTATTGAAAACATCAACTTTGAATTTCATGGAAATAGGAACTAACAACAGTCTTTGTGTAACAAGCTCCATAGATAAAACCTCCCTATATTTCTATAATATTTTCATCTATTGAATCTAGAAGTATTGATTGGGCTTGCTCTAATTAAAGCAAGCGCTCTATGGTTTAGATTATACATGATGTCTTTAAATTTGACCTAAAAAATGGCATAATCTCTACTTTTTATATAAAGCATTCACGATACTCAGCAATAAAATAAGCAATCTCTATTCGTTTAAAAAACTACAAACTAGAAGTTATTCATCGAAATTGCAGATACAAATCGAAGGTAAACCCATATTTATTGCAAAGCATTTCGATGAAATTTCACCATCTCTATCCCTACTATCAAATGATACATGCTATAATGATGACAAGTATTTCATGTTGAGGGGGATATATGACTCAGAATCCTGTAAACAGCAATCTCAATAAAATATTTATCGGATCGCTCATTTGGGGTGTCTTTTATATTCAGGTTTTCTTTAACGAGTCAACATGGTCTTCTTCCCTGTTTGGACAACTTTTTCAAAACAGTTACAGTTATGTTTTTCTCTATGTGATCCAGATAGTTTTCTTCTTTTTCTTATCATTCAACCTATTTCACTACACGATTGGGAAAAAATATAGTTTATTCGGCATTGATCAATTCTTCAAGGTTGTCATCTTTTCGAGTTTACTTGTTCTCATCGTTCAATCCATCCTCATCTACTTCGATCTGCCATTTCATTTTGGTCTAATCGGTTATTTATCCGGAAATGCCAATATAGCTCAAATGTTTGAAAGCCCCTCCAATTGGATATATATACTCTACTCAGTTTCAACCATTTTAATGTCTATCTATATTACAGGTATCCTGGTTTATGTTTATCAAATCAAAAAAATGAATTTGGACTTATCATTTTCAATGCTCGTCAGAATAGGTGTCATCTTGTATTTGTTTGGTTTATCATTGGGTGCGACCCCTGATGGCTTCAACTGGATTCAACTGGGATTCGGCGCACTTTATATCATCTTTGCCTTCCTTGTATATATTCGAACCAAGTTTAGTTTGAAGGCGCTGTTCCTATCCTTGATTATTTTATTTATCCTATAAAAATATAGATTGAGAAAAGAGGTTATTAAGATGAACGATTTAAAGAATGAATTTGAATTTGAGAAGGAAGTTGTCGATGAAGCATTGCTGGATAATCCAGAACCGCGCTGTCCCGTTGTACTCTTGCTTGATACATCTTACTCCATGTCAGGAAATCCTATCAACCAGCTCAACGAAGGCGTTCATGCATTGTATGCTGCACTTCGTGATGATGATCTTGCCAGTGTGCGTGTTGATTTAAGCGTCATCACATTCGGGCAAACTGTATCCACCATCCAAAACTTCGCTACCGTATCAGAAAGCCAGGCACCCGAACTAAAGGTCAATGGCATGACACCGATGGGTGAAGCGATTGTTACCGCACTTAAAAATATCGAAAACAGAAAAGCAGAATATAGAAATGCAGGTATTTCATACTACCGGCCTTGGTTGTTTGTCATCACAGATGGCGAACCGACTGATAATGTATTGGAAGCGAGTGGTATGCTTCAAAGTGCAATCAGTGGCAAAAAGGTTATCTTCTTCGGTATCGGTGTAGAAAATGCCAATATTGAAAGACTAAGACAAATATCAGGATCTAAAGAACGTGTATTCAAATTGAACGGCTTAAACTTTAAGGAACTGTTCCAATGGGTTTCTTCTTCACTATCCAGTGTTTCCTCCAGCCGTGTCGGTGATACATTGAAACTTGAAAAACCAAGCGACGATGTCTTTGAATTCGAGGTTTGATCTTGATAAAATTATATGGTGCTTCTGTGATTGGCACCTCGCATCTTACAACTGAAACACCATGTCATGACGCGCATGCATACCGGATTCTTTCTGATGATTTGGGATATGTCGCTTGTGTGTCAGATGGAATGGGAAGCGCATCAAATGCTGAACTAGGAAGTTCGACAGCTTCGCTTTTTATCGTTGACTTTCTAAAAGAAAAACTGCATCCTGGATTAACTGATGATGAAGTCATCCTTCTGATCAAGGAAGGATATGTTCAAGTCAATCATCTATTAGAAGAAACAGCTGAACTACATGAACTGAACGTCAGGGATTTAAATGCGACGCTTCTCGTTTATATCTCCATAAAAGATCGTCAATTCTTCGGACAGGTCGGAGATTGTACGGCAATCGGCAAATCTGGTGACACCTATAAAGTGCTTGTTCCCCAGCAACGAGGAGAATATGCGAATGCGACATTCAGCATCTGCAATATGGAAAGCATTGAAAATGGACTATATGAGAAATGTGATGGGTTTTATCCAATGGTCGCATTAATGAGCGATGGTGTTGAATCGATTAGTGTATCTGCCAAGGACTCAACAGTCAGTTCACTCTTCTTTGACCCATTTTTCAAGGTCTTTTCCCATCAAAACTATAATCAGGCAGAGGTTCAAAAATCTCTGGAACGTTTTTTACAGTCTGAGCGTATCAATAAAAAAACAGATGATGATAAAACACTACTCTTTATCCAAGTGAGTGATGAATGAAAAAGTACTATCTAGAAGACGGATCAAAAATACTCATCGATGATGAAAAACCTCTCGGAAGCGGTGGCGAGGGCAGTGTTTTTAAACTCGCCAAAAACCCAAACATCCTTGTAAAGATCTATACGGATCGCGCACTGGAAAGAATGCCGGAGATTGAACACAAGATTAAAGCGATGGTATCCAAGAAACCAGGTCTTTTAGATTACAATGGTTTAACCATCATCGCATGGCCATCTTATGTGGTATATGACGATCATAAAAAGTTTGTCGGTTATCTGATGAAACGAGTCCAAGCAAAAAACCAATTGTCTCACGTTATCACACCTGGACTGCAAAAAAATAAGTTTCCAAACTTGACTTGGTACGATCGCTTGGTCATTTCAATCAATTTAGCAAAGGTTATGAGTTATATCCATAAAAATGATACAGTTGTCGGTGATATCAATACCAGCGACTTCTTTGTCTATCCTGGATTTGAAATCGGTGTGGTGGATACAGATAGTTTTCAATTCACAGCACAAAACAGACTTTATAAATGTGTCGTGTTCACACCTGACTACACACCACCTGAAGTCATTGAAGAAAAGAAACGTTCTTCCATTGAGGTAAAGAGAATACCCAATCATGACAATTATGGATTGGCAATTCTAGTTTTCCAAGTTTTGATGATGGGGGTTCACCCCTTCTCTGCACGCATTAAAGGTGTGATGGGATTCGATGGGAATGCCATCAACTATAATATGGAGCATGAGATTTTTCCCTATTCGACAGGAAATAACAACATTATTCCTCCAAAGAACGCAATGCCTTTTTCATTCTTCCCGAAGAACATCCAGGACTTATTTACAAGAGCATTTGAGAAGAATAGTGAAAACCATACAAGACCAACCGCTGAAGAATGGGTGACCGGACTCAGAACCATTAAGGACAATATCAAGAAGTGTAAAAAAGATAAAACACATTTTTATCCAGCACACTTTCAAAAATGTCCAATTTGCGCAAGGGAAGCTTCAAAGGATTACGACTATCTGCTTGAATACTTCAAGAGCATTTCAAGAAAATATGTTAAATATGAAACCAGTGATAAACCCATCATCGTCGATGAAAATCATGTCTATAACGAAACCATAGGCAGCAAGGTCTATGCGTTGAAAGGCAGTAAAAAATTAGCTGTTTTTTTCAATCCGAAAATGCTTGATAAATACCGGCTGGATACTAGAATCGAATACATCAGGAAAGAAAATTATTATCCAAAAATTCCACGTTACTTCTCCGCTCCAATCGATTTGATCGTCGAACAGGGAAAGACAATCGGTTACACAACCAATGAAATGCCAGTTTTATACAGATTGCAGAACTTCTTAAAGAATAATCGGCTTGGCAAGCTTAAAATCACTGATAAAGTGAAGATGGTTGTCGCTGAAAAAATAGCGAAAATGTATTCCATTTTAGAAAAACATAATCTTTACGTCGAAATCAATCAAATCTATATCGATAAGAACCTGAATCCAATGATTCCGGATTTATCTTTCATGAGTTCCTTTGATGATACCATCAAACAGATGGTCTTTCAAAGAGAGGAATATCTGCCTCAGGAATATTACTATTACTTAAAATACAAGAAATATCTGGACGACATCGAAGCTGTACTCGAGAAAGAAAGAGAAATCAAGAGAAAAGAAGTTGAAGAACAAAGAAGAAAAGATTTAGAGCTTATCCGTTCCCCATTCGATCCAAAGCCTGTCAAGGTGAAAGAAAAGGAAAAAGAAGCAAAAATTGAAATCAGTCCTAGCGTAATGAAGGAAGAGGACTTTGTTTTTGAAAAATCACTTGGTTCCATCTCAGAAATGGAACATAAAGTGCAAGGCCCAGTCATTCCCTTGAAGTTTGAATCTTATAATCCAAGAAAGAGACAAACCATCAGGTTCGCTCTCGCTGTCATCATTCATACGATTTTACATGAGGGACATCCCTTTAAAGGAACTGTTTCCCATAGTGAAAAACCAATCTCCTATTTCGTGGAAAAAAACAGTTATCTCCATAAGGAATTTACTCCAAACGCAGATATCAGTGATCAAACTAAACTTATTGAATTATTCCCCAAATACTATCAAAACGCCATGAAAAAAGCGTTATACGTTCAATATCCGCTCAAAATCAATCGCACTTCTCCTTCTGAATGGAGAAAAATCATCAAACGCATGATCTTCGAAAGCAAGAAATGCAAAACTTCCGAGTTTCATTATTATCATGTGAGCATTACCAAATGTCCATATTGCGCTCTACCTGATCAAAGCGAGCATAAAACTGTCAGAAAATTCATTCTTGAGTATAAAAAAGGTCTCGTACATTATATGCTCAATGCCAATATGATATTCAACTATTCCATCGTTTCTTTATTGATTATTGCGTTGATCTATTACGTCAATCTAAACCAAATTCATCAGTTAAGTGATTTGGTCATACTGATTAATTTTGAAGAAAAACTCAATATCATCAAGGCATTCATCCATTATGATCAAATCATCGATTTTTTCGAGAATGCATATGCTTATTTAGTCCGTTTGTATAGAATGATCTTTGGAGGTGGTTCCGCATGATCGCTAACATTTTCATTGGATTGACCATTTTCTGGATTATCGTCAACATCATCTGGTTTGTAGTGCTAACCATCAAAAAATATGCTGGGTTGACGCTACCGAAGGAATTTCAGGTTAAGGTTAAGAAGACTGTCATCGCGAATTTTTATTATCTATTCATATTCGGTCTTCTGGGGTTCTTGTTCTTATGAAAAACGTCGGAACAATCGCAATATTGGCGATGGTGGCACTTTACCTATTTAAAAGCCCAATTTTTGATGAAGTTTTAGGCATGTCAGTCAGGGTTATTCATTTTCTGCTTCTTTTTTATGTGATATGGATTCTTCTTTACGATTTTCTCAAATCACTTAAAAAAAAGATGGGAGAAAAATTTGGTTTTCAGATTAAAAACATCAAAAGAAAACTGTACAAGCTCAAACATTAGTTTTAAAGGATGCTTGAAACGAACGTATGAAGCAGGAAGTCAAATCGACTTCCTTTTTTTTACATAAATAAAAACCACTGACTATGTCAATAGCTTCATTTTTTCCAACAATTATTTTTTTAAACTGAATGCACAGCAACTTTTCAATTCTTCTTTTTTTGCTCATATACTCTAAAATATACAGTTTTTGTTCTTGAGAAATATGTATGATAGGAATCCAAAACTCATTTAGCATCAATCCACTGAATCGCATGGCTTGAACTTTCCACTTTATACACATCTTTTCAATGGATTGTTCTCAGATTCTAAAAAATCCTTCTCCCTAATCATTATCTTTATGAAATCTTTTCTTCATAATTTACTTTAATAGTAGGCATTTTTTCATATGCTCTGTTATGCTCATTTCTCGTATACTTGAACAATGTTAATATATCACTAATGCCACCCAATAGAAAAAACCAAGGGGAGAATCCAGCATCACGCAGTCTTCTTATTTTAGCAGTAGAATATGCAAGTATTGTTACCATAAATAATACTAACGTAAAAAAATAGAGATTTCTAAGAGTTAAGGAAGGATTCAATTGTGCAAGAATCATTCTTTCACGAATTTCAAAAGCAAATATGGTTATCGCGATCATAAATAATGATTGAGTCCAATATTCTATCCAATCTGATACTCCAGTAAATTTCACTATATTTTTGTATAATGCTAAAATTGCAAATACTCCTCTTTTACCTTCATGATGATAATAATGACGTGGGTATCCATTAGGCAAAATTTGTTCATTTTCCTTTTTTAGACTAGAAATACCACCCAAATTTATACTTGATAAATCGTCTAACTCTTTATAACCACATTCAGGACAACCATTGACATTATCCTTAATCACTGCCTTACATTTCACACATCGCATACAATTCTCCATTTGTTTTTTATTTGGCTTAATTATAACATGTATTATATATTTGAAGATAGTAAGCTTTCAGTAGGTTTACTATCTTTGTAAGCTGTTTTATAATTGAAGCGAACAGCGATTTGATTAAGCCAGATTATAACAGGGGTCTTCGAATCCATACTAATGTCTGGCTTTTCATCTTTCCTAAGGCTATATTTATTTTGAGAATATCGGGTCTTTGAATCCATATCAACTGCATGATCAAGTTGCCTGTAGACAGATGGCGTTGTTGTTCAAAGAAAGGATGTTTTATCATGTATTGCTTATCTTTTGATATTGCCAAAGGAAAGTCAGTGGTTGAACTTTTCAACGGCCGGTTAGAACCCTTGATTGTCCCTTATGAGATTCATCATGTCAAAGAAGAGTTTGTCGCTCTTGCATCCAAATTGGATATCAGTCAGACTGAAATCATTTTAGAATCAACATCAATGTATCACTATCCTGTTGTTTCATTCTTTAAAAATCTGGGATTTGTCGTGATCATCCTGAACCCTATCATTTCTAGAGAGCATAAAAGAAATCTTAGGAAAACGAAAACAGATCTCATCGATTGTGTCAACCTCGCTGCTATCTATTTTGAAAAGAAATTCAACCTCCAAAAGGAACACTTACCCATTTATCATCAAATGCAGAGCATCTCGAGGCACATCTTTACCCTCAATGAAAGTATGGTTCGTTATAAGAATAGATATCATCAGCTTTTAGAACTTATCTTTCCTTTGTATGAATACACATTGAAGAATGAGGTTAAGTTCAAATCAGACCATATGACCTTACTTAAGACGTTCCCTCATCCAGAACTGCTTATCCATCAGAGAGTTGACAGGCTTGCTACAGTACTCGCTTCTATGCATAAACGGATGGATCATCGCTTTTTGAAGACTGCTCAGATGATTAAAGATCTTGCAAAGATGACACTCTATTCTGTTTCAAAAGATGATGTTGTCATAGATGAATTCGTTGAGCTCTCAAATCTCATTTTAGACCTCGATGATAAAATTATGCATCATCAGAATCTACTCATTGATTTAGCTCAAACTAGAACGGATTTCCATAAGATTGTTTCAATCTTTGGTATCAGTTCCTACATGGCTGCTTTGCTGGTTGCTGAACTCAAAGATTTATCTTCTTATAAAACCATTAAAAAACTCACTGCTGCATGTGGACTAGATCCTACCATCATTCAATCCGGTAAATCTATTGACTACCATGGACACATTTCTAAACGTGGTAATAAGCATGCTAGAAAAGCTTTATTCAATATTGTTTCTGCAATCATCAGAATATCTTCTAGAGTGAATCCTCAAAACCCCATTTTGGTTTACTATAGAAAGAAGCGTAGCGAAAATAAGCATCACTACGCTTCTGTAATAGCTTGTACCACCAAACTATTACGCATCATTTTCACCCTGTGCAAAAATGATTTGACCTATTCGTATCAGTATAACCAAAACCACTTGGTTACACCCATAGTATAGTCATTTCGTAGCGATATTTCAAGTAAATCCTTCTTCAGCCATATGATTGTGGCTTTTTTAGATAAGTTGAATAAAAAGACTTGATATATATTAGAATAACATTAAGTGAAAGATGTTTTGATTAATTTTTTTTGTCCATTGCGCGAACTGCAATAGAAAAGTTTTAATTCATATCATAATCTAAATATCTTTTGATAAAAATATTCGAAAAGCAGTAATCTTTAATTGGTGAAATTAAGTAAAAAGCAGGGTTGAAAAACTCGATTTTAGCAACACTAATCTATCAATATTTTGCAGATAGAAAAATATTTCTTGCTAATAAAAAAAGGGTTGATACTAGGGTAAACAACAAATTTGCTTATGTATCAAACCTATGCTTTCAATATGTGAAGTGCTACCTATTTTTAATACAAATTGGCACCCCTGAGCTTGCCATAAATATCGATGTATTTGATGATATCTATGCCTTCTATCCATATGCTTCAAAAAAACGTCAATATCTGCAATTACTATCTCTTTATCTTTGCTTTTACATAACAACACTAATCCAAAATGGTTTTTAACATCTTGTGGGCAGGTTAGACTTTGTTGGGCAATTTAGTATAACCTATCCACTTTCTTTGGCTTTGT
>DOYO01000150.1 GCA_003518475.1 Acholeplasmataceae bacterium | reverse complement strand
CAGCAGCATCAATACGGTAACAGAGGTCAATACGATCACATAAAATAAGGGTTCGATTTTAGCATATCTTATTTTACTTTCTTTAGATAATACCAAATACCCAACGTTATATTTACCTAATAAAATGGAATATGCAAAAATCACCACACACATCAATAGCATTGGAATAAATGAGATTGTCTGAACGGTATCACCACCGAGTGTAAAAAATATATCCATGATTAATCCCGTCAAGAAAAATATTAAAGTAGCACTAAAAGCGTATGAAACCAATGTTTTTGATTTATTGATGAATCTTTCTTTGTCGAAATAGTAATAAGACAAGCATTTTGCTAAATATAGGAAAATACCTAAAAAGATTGAAAAATTGACGAGAAAATAAATGATCATCGTGATATTCGTGTCTCCCAAAAATAATACACGGATGATGGTGGCATTATAAATTGATCCAGGTTCTCCCGATGAGTATAACGGGATGATGAAGGTTGTTAAGAAAGCAACGACTGAAAAAATATCAATGAGCAATATATACAAAGGAATCTTAGCTTGATTTGGTTGAAGTTCTTTGCCACTGTTTTGCAGATCTTTTGTTAAGTTAAGTTGCTTTTTCCTAAAAACAAGCAAGACAAAAGTGCCCACGACGAAAATGATGTTGATAATGATCAGGATTAATGCAAAAATGGATAAATAATTATTAATCGATTGGAAAACAATTAACCCAGATTCAAATCCGAGAAAATAAGCGACAGCAATAACAAATCCCCAATTCTTCTTTTTTAATAAGCTATAACCAGATAAAAGTATTGGAATAATCGATATATAAAATGCCCACACAAAGATCAATGCAACGATATTGAGATAACCACCATCAGATAGGTTATTTGCTAATAACCAAAAATTGTCATCTTGGTGTGGTGATGTCATTTTTAGCGATAAAATCCAAAGATTCACAAAAAACACAATCATCAATAAACCAATGATTAATGTTGAAATGAACCATGTTTTTTTAAACAAGAGTTTCATATAATGAATACCTCAATTCGTGATTGTTTTGATTAAATATTTTTACTTGTAATCAAAATCTCTTTGTTATCATTGTATCATGTATTATAGATAACATAAAGGTAGTGAAATCTTTATCCTTTAAGGTGTTACTATTTTTAAAGCTGTTTTATAATTATAGAGAACAGCACGTTGATTAAGCCAGATTGTATCAAGGGTCTTTGAATCCATTCTTGTGTCTGGCTTTTCATCTTTCTTTCGACGTATTTATTTTGAGAATATCGGGTCTTTGAATCCATATCAACTGCATGATCAAGTCGTCTAAGGTAGGGGTGAAGTTGCTGTTCAAAGAAAGGATGTTTTATCATGTATTGCTTATCGTTTGATATTGCCAAAGGAAAGTCAGTGGTTGGACTTTTTAATGGCCAGCTAGAACCCTTGATTGCCCCTTATGAGATTCATCATGTCAAGGAGGAGTTTGTTACTCTTGCATCCAAATTGGATATCAGTCAGACTGAAATCATTTTGGAGTCAACATCAATGTATCACTATCCCGTTGTTTCATTCTTTGAGAACCTGGGATTTGTCGTGATTATCCTGAACCCTATCATTTCTAGAGAGCATAAGCGAAATCTTAGGAAAACGAAAACCGATTTCATAGATTGTGTCAATCTCGCTGCCATCTATTTTGAAAAGAAATTCAACCTCCAAAAGAAGCACTTACCCATTTACCATCAACTGCAGAGCATCTCAAGGCACGTTTTTACCCTCAATGAAAGTATGGTTCGCTATAAGAATAGATATCATCAACTTTCAGAACTTATCTTTCCCTTATATGAATATACACTTACCAATGATATCAAGTTCAAATCAGACCATATGACTTTACTGAAGGCGTTCCCGCATCCAGAACTACTGATCCATCAGAGAGTTGATAGGCTTGCTACAGTACTCGCTTCTATGCATAAACGGATAGATCGTCGCTTTTTGAAGACTGCTCAAAGGATTAAGGATCTTGCAAAGATGACACTCTATTCTGTTTCACAAGATGACGTTGTCGTAGATGAATTCGTTGAGCTCTCCAACCTCATTTTAGACCTCGATGATAAAATTACACATCATCAAAATCACCTGATTGATTTAGTTCAGACTAGACCGGATTTTCATAAGATTGTTTCTATCTTTGGCATCAGCCCCTATATGGCTGCCTTGCTGGTTGCTGAACTCAAAGATTTGTCTTCTTATAGAACCGTTAAACAACTCACTGCAGCGTGTGGTCTTGATCCTACCATCACTCAATCCGGTAAGTCTATCGACTACCATGGGCACATTTCTAAACGTGGTAATAAACATGCTAGAAAAGCTTTATTTAATGCAGTTTCTACAATCATCAGATCATCTTCTAGATTGAATCCTCAAAACCCCATCTTGGTTTATTATAGAAAAAAGCGTAGCGAAAATAAGCATCACTACGCTTCTGTAATAGCTTGTACCACCAAACTATTACGCATCATTTTCACCCTGTGCAAAAATGATTTGACTTACTTGAGTCAGTATAACCAAAACCACTCGGTTACACCCATAGTATAGTCATTTCGTAGCGATATATCAAGTAAATATCATTTCAGCCATGTTTTTGTGGCTTTTTTAGACTAACTGAATTAAAAGACTTGATATATATTAGAATAACACAAGTGATAAAAACTTAATGTCAACAAGAATATAGTTTCAATTCTCATTGATCACTTTTAATTCTCACTTTCAAAAAAACTTAAATTCCAATCCATTCTCCGAATCAGGATTATATAATCCTTATTACAACCTAGCTATATCAATGGTATCTAGATCAACTTCAAATGGAGCATGTTAAGTTTTTCCACTTCTTGCATTCCTCGAATTTTTCCATCATAGGAAAAGAGAGCAGCAAATCTTAGATTTTATGACACTAAGAAACTATAAAATTCAAAATCAGGCTTTAACATCAGTTACATTAGTGATATAATTTTTATATATATAAACGATTAGAACTATCTATTTTTTATCACTTAATAAAAAAACATGTCTTGGGGGTATTGATACAATGAAAAAATGGTTGCTTATGACACTTTTGTTCACTTTTTTATTCATGATTTACGGTTGTAAAGATCAAAATGAGGATTCGAATCTGCCAAAAAACCTTTTTAGCTTCGAAGATTTTTATAGCGATTTTTTGATTTATGAAGAACATCTTAATTCCATTGTTAACCAACATGAAGCGCCTCGTGAAGCAAGGAAAGCAAGTGTGAGAACCACGGATACATCATCTATTGATGAGTGGTTAGTCACTATTTTACGAGAAGATATCTTAGCATCACATTATGCAAGTACATTTGATAAGGTCAATGATACTTATTATCAGCATCTTCTCACAACAAAGGATTTAGTTCAAATCATCAAAGCAGCAATCTCTGGCAATGAAAATATTGAACTCAATCAAGATTTCATTCCATCTTCATTATCAGGTGCTACCTTTAAATTTGTGAAATCATCAGAAGGTTATATTCTGATTGATGCCTTAATGGGAACAACACACACCTACTTAAAATTAAGTCTTAACGACAATCTTTTGGACTATCAGCAGTTTACTTATTACTATGATCTTAATCAAGAGTCTTTAGGGACCGACCTCCATCTTAATTATAATTATTTCAAGTTCTTAGAAAACAAGGAAGCAATCTATATAAACCAGGGTGAATCAAACGCACATCTCAGTTATGTCAATATCGAACTCGATGAAGAGTTCTCCATCAGTGTGGGTTCTGAAATCATTGAATCTGAAGAACCTGAAACAAAAGGTTATACAATCTCACGCTTTGATCGAGAAACCAACTCACAGACTTACCTAAGTATCGTTGATGGTGACATCGTGGGTGAAACGTATGATATTTTTGATGAGTATGGCGGTGTGTATCGCTATGACGATCATGATATGAATGATGATCAAATTAGATTGCAAGTCAATTTTGTCACAGCGACAGGATGGGATTATGTCATCGCGAGTGATAGCAACGATGAAGAAATTGATATTGCTACCGGTGTATTTTTAAATGATGGAACTAAGATTTATGATGAGTGGTTTAATTATACCTATACACCTACCTATGGCCATTTAGGACTTTGGATTGAATTGACAAGTAAAGAGGATCTCACTGATGACCTCTTCTCACTCAATCAATATCATATGAATCTCGATCATCCGAAAGCTTCTCTTGAATTTTTTAATCAAGTCGATTTAGATCACTTCTATGAGATTCAAGAATTGTTTCAGATTGAAAATTTAGACATGTTTGCAGAAGACCTAGAACAGGAACTGTATCAATACATTGATGAAGATATACGTCTCGCCTTAGAAGGAAAAAACAATCCAGATGTTCCAGCTGTTCCTTTAGGTGATGTTGATCCTTATATGGAAGCTATGGCTTTATTTAATGAACATTTTGAGGCGCAGCCGCAATATGTTTCCCAAGGTTCAACAACCCTTAACCTTAAAGATGATGAAGGAAGAATAGTTTCAGGCACATCTGTCACAGAATATAGCATATTTAACTTAGATGACCTTTATTTCCGTTATTTGCAAACTAGTTCTGGCATAGAATACAGTTATGACATTGATGGAACAAAAGGAAATTTAGTCATTTATGAAGCTGAGGGTCCTGCTTCGAGGTATCATATCATAAGTGATCAAGCAACCGAAGAAAGCTTCATGTCCGCGTATAATGACGTGTTCGGCGATGAAGAAAAAAATTCCATTAATCGAATCAAGCAGATTAATGACACTACATTTGAACTCTATCTTTATGCTGATCATCTCAAGATAGGCGGAATACGCTTAGTGATTTTGTACGAACAAATGGGGATTTCCGGACTTTCCGGACAAGAGCTCAAGATCAACGTCGAATTCTCAAATGACTTCAAGAGTTATCAGGAAACCATGACGATTTCCGATCTCTCAGTCACTGTTGATAATCAAACATATACCATCGAAACAGAATCTGAATATATACTATCCATTGAGGAGCCGCTGTTTTATATCTCACCAATGGATCAATCCTATTATGATTTCTATTTACCCAAAGATATGAACGATGCATTGATTACTAAAGGACTCCATAACGATCGCTATGTCTTAGAAAAGGGAGCCCAATACTTGCATCTTTGGTTAAGTCCAGGTGAATACTCGGTTGATGTCTATGAAGATTATCTGGATACGATTGTTAAGATCTATGATGAAGCTGGCAATGAGCTTGTCTATGATGGACGATTTGCCGTGACTAATGAAGGTCTCTATATCGTAGAAATTAGGTCATCCATTAAACAAAGTACTGACATCTATGTTAGGGAAAACCCTGCTCCTAAATTTATCGATTTCTATTTTGATGAAGTGGATGGCATACTGGAAGAATCATTGGATAATGATGGTTATGCATTTTATTCCATACATGTTCCAGCATCCGATCAGGATCGTTTACTTGTTCTTGAACCCTATTTTATTGATATTCTTGAACCAGATTCATTACTGCTCATTGATATTGCCATCGAAGACCAATACTATTATGATGATTGTATTATCGATCCCACGCTTGACAACCAAGATACATGTTATTTCTGGATACCAAAAACAGTCGATCTTGTGATGGGATTAACCGGTGATTATAAAGGTGTATTTGGTATATCGTACCATTATTTGGATATTCCTGAAGAAACCACATTTCCCATCTATTCGTGGGATGATCTACAAACTTCGCCAATCATCCTGTTAACTAACGATCAACAGGAAACTTTAATAAACTTCACCATTACTGAAGCAGGTTCCTATGAACTATCAATGTATTATAAGAACATTTTTCACTCATATCAAGATGCTACCCTCTATGATAAAAACGGAAGTATACTAGCAATTGATTGGAATCATCTGATGTTTCTTCAAGCAGGTGATTATTCTATTAACCTTCATATCACAGATGAATTTGGTAGTGTGCTGGTTGTATGCATACCCACCATGGTTCAACATGAATAACCGAGGCTTTCACCTCGGTTTTTTTAATCAAAATCATTGTTTTATTTTTTGGTTCTATGTCAATAAAAAAATGCATTAAGTATGAATATCTTTAAAAAATGGTGCCGAAAAGAAAACCCGAAGTTTATACATATACTTTGTGATATCCATGTCTTTGTGAAGACATCAATTCTACATATCCTAATCTGCTAAAATGGAAACTAATTACTTCCAAACTATAATCTAGTGTTCTTAATTTTCTGTAGAGTTTGGTTCCATCGATCTTCATATTTTTCCAATATTTTGTTATCAACAGGATTAGGAAACATACGCCCTCTTTTCCCAACGGTCATTATGCCATTCCCCCAATTGATATATGGCTTAGAAATATTTCCGATTACATCAGGTCTCCTAAAGGAAAATTCTACACATTGCTCTAGTTCAAACATGAAAGGATGACAATATAGTTCTTTTAGGTGTTTCATTTTTATTAGTGGTTCAATATCTAAGTCATTGATTTTTTTGAATTCAAAACCTAAAACTTCTATTGAACTATTTTGAAGAGGAAATAATGATTCACATTCACCTGTGATCCACATACCATCACCTCTCCAAAAGACTTTTAAGTTAGGCGCAGTATCAATAAATTTTAATGATTTCATCTTACTCATAGAACTTAGAATTAATGTATGTAGCTTTGTATTTCGAGTCATATCCCAAAGAGTTTCAGCTTGTGTATTCCAAGCGATTTGTATATACTCTAAGTTTTCCAGTTTTGATAACGGAGATAAATCATTTATGGATTTGCATGAGTTAAGACAGATTCTACGAAATCGGGATCCGTATTTATCAATAAATTGCTCAAAAGAAACTTGATCAAGTCCAGCAATTTGTATATTTTCACCATTTGGATGTTCAGGATCATCAAAAAATGAAAAGAAATATTTTTTTGGCAACATATTTATCACACTCCTATTTCTTGTTATTCATCCTATCTTGGATTATAGAATAAATNNTGTAAATGGCGGTGCTAAAATGTAGTAAAATGGCGGAATGAAAATGCCATAAATACTACATTTTTTTGTATACTGAGTTTAAACGACAAAAGAAAGGTATACAAATGATGAGAACCGATATCTATGAGAAAGTGAGCCTATTTAAAATGGAAAAAATCAAACCGAACTACAAAGAGATTTCAAGAAGGTTTGACTGCGATGCAAGAACAGTCAAACGTTACTACGAAGGAGGAATCAAAGAACGAAAGAAACAGATTAAGCCTAGTAAATTAGATGATTATAAGGATGTCATTGAATCCAAGCTAGATCTTGGTGTGAGCGCGATGGCAATCTATAAATTCATTCAAAAAGATGGCTATCAAGGAAGGTATACCATCCTTAGAGAATATGCCAAGAAACTTAAAATGGAGAAAACAAAACGTGCAACCGTGCGTGTGGAGACAAACCCGGGATTATCTGCACAAGTTGACTGGAAGGAAGATTTCAGTATTCATACCAAAGGTGGTGAACGCATCACCTTTCAGATATTTCTCATGGTCTTAGGGTATTCCAGATATAAGTACTTAGAGCCGACATTAACTAGGGATCAGAAAGTGCTCTTCAGTGCGATGTCAAAAGCCTTTGAGAACTTAAACGGCATACCCAAAGAGATCTGGTTCGACAATATGAAGACTGTCGTTGATCAACCGAAGACGCAGTATAGCCAGGTCAGCTTCAATCAAAACTTCTATTATTTTTCAAAAGATATCGGCTTTCATCCAATCGCATGCAGACCCTATAGGCCGCAAACCAAAGGGAAGGTTGAAGCGCTAGCCAGACTTACCGAAAGACTTAGAGTCTATGATTATGAGATAGACGGCTATGAAGATATATTCAAATTGGTCAAAGACTTCCAGGATGAAATCAACAGTGAGAGATCTCAAGCGACAGACTATCCGCCAACCAAACTTTTAAATAAAGAAAAAGAGCATTTAAATCCATTACCAACAAAAGATATCCTAAATAGTTATCAACAAGAGCTGATCGCCAGAAAAGTGTCTGCTGAGGCTATGGTTACCTATGGTAAGGTTAAATACTCCGTTTCACCCAAATACATCAACCAAATCGTCCACCTCGAAGTATTGGATGATATATTACATATCTATTATAACGATTTGGAGATTAGAAAACACCCCATCAGCACAAATAAATTCAATTATGAACCAAATGATTTGAAAGAAATCTTGAAATCCGACGTTTTTAAAACGAAAAGTGATGAAGAGATCGAAAACTATATTGAAGGGAACTTGAAAGTTTATGATAACTTCTAATACAAAATACCAACAACTTTTAATGAATTTGGAAACACTTAAACTTGAAACGATGAAAGACTACTTACCAAACTACATTGAAGCATTAAACAAGAAAGAGATAACTTTTATCGATACACTTACAGAACTCACCAGAAAAGAAATTGATTTCAGAGGTGAGAGAGCTGCCAGAATCAACTTGAAAGTCTCTAACTTCCCTTATGAAAAAAGAATAAATGACTTTGATTTTTCTTATCAACCCAGTATAAACAAGCATGAAATCGATGATTTGATGAGTTTGAGATTTGTCGAAAACAAAGAAAACATTCTCTTCATCGGATCAAGTGGGGTCGGCAAGACCCACCTAGCGACATCCATCGGGATTGAAGCGAGTTCTAAACGCATCTCAACCTACTTCATCAACTGTCACGTTCTCATCAACAAACTTACAAAAGCTTATCATGAAAACAGACACGAGGCCGCTTTAAAACAGTTTTTCAAAGCCCAAGTCTTAATCATCGATGAGATTGGATATCTCCCCATTGATAAAGTAGGAGCCAATCTATTCTTCCAACTCATCGCGATGCGTTATGAGAAGAAATCAACTATGGTCACCACGAATATTCCATTATCAAAATGGGGTGAAACGTTTTCCGATTCCACCATCGCAGCAGCCATTCTGGATCGATTGGTTCACCATTCAACAATCATCAAGATAACGGGTAAGTCATACAGGCTCAAAGGAAAAATCGATTCAAACGAGCGCGCTTCAAAAACCATGAATGATGAAACATCTTAATAACAATAAAGACCGCCATAAAAAGACATTTTCAAACCGTCATTTTAATACATTTTCAAAACGCTATTGACAATTTAAAATGATGGTTTTAGAAAAACAGCATATTCTCAGTTATCGTGTCCACTTTATGGTAGTTAAACCAAATATTAAATTTTTAACCTACTATTTCAATTATTGTATAAAATGAAACGAAGCCAAAATAGAACATAGACAAGACATTAAAAAGCAATGCAAGTAAGGCTATTAGTTTACTTTTTTGTTTGAACTGAAGATAGTTTATTTGTGAGTTTCTATAAATCAAGAATAAACCTATGAAAATGCTTATAAGTCTAGTGGTATTTGTTAATATTTGCATCATTAATAAATCTGTTTTAATACTAGAGCCTATAATTAGAAAAGTAAAAATTAAGATGAATA
>DOYO01000024.1 GCA_003518475.1 Acholeplasmataceae bacterium | reverse complement strand
TGATTGGATCCTTCAGGAAATGAGAGGTCACATGCTTGAAAAAGAAGCGGTATACCCAGCCGTTGTTGCTACCGATCGCAGTTTTTACAGCGCCTGGATGACAGCTGTTGATGGTGACATTGGTATCTTTTAACTGATCATCAAGTTCAAGTATTGTCAGAAGCTGTGCTGTTTTTGATTGACCATAGCCCTTGAGACCTGTATATATTCTTCTTTTGAAATTGATATCTTTGAGCTTGACAGAACTGAAACGATGTCCTTCGGAGTTGACTTGAATGATTCTTGATGGAGCGCTTTGAATCATTGTTGGCAAGAGCAGTTTTGTGAATAAAAATGTACTTAAATGATTGACAGCGAAGCACAGTTCGATACCGTCATCGTTGTATAGCCTTCTTGTAGAATGGATACCGACACTATTGATGAGAACGTCAATTCTCGGATACCTTGAAAGAATAAGAGAAGCAGCTTTTCTCACTTGATCAAAGTTGCTGAAGTCAGCAACTACGATATCAACTTCAATACCATGTTTTTCAATCAGTTCTGCTTGAATCGGAAGTGCTTTGGCTTCATTTCTGCAGACTAAAACGAGATTGGATTTTGATGCAGCCAAAATTTTGGCAGTCGAAAGACCGACTCCCGAGGTTGCGCCGGTTATGATTGTTAATTTTCCAGCCATGGAGGTAGTGCTTTCTTTCTGCACAGCCTTGCTGTTCTTCATGAAATTCAGTTCTTCAGGCCATTTCATCAGTTAGTCCCCCTACTTATCCAAAGAAAACACGCATGAACCAACGGTAAAATTTTCTGTATATCGGGATACCGTTATTGATATCTCCCCAGATGTCATAGTAATCACGCTGTTCAATAATTTGACCGTTTTCATGTATTTTTAATCTTGTGCTGCCGTACATCGGCGTGCTAGGAAATATCCTGAATTTCATGGTCATGATCCACTCAAACATGATGATGTTTTCGTTCTTTGTTACATTTAAAATNNTTGATTTCATCATGATAATAAGGAAATATGTGAGACCAGTCGGGCTTTCCTTGCTTGTTATAGGTTTTTGACCACTGACTGTAGATGGTATCCACATCAAGCGGCTTTAATACGTTATTATTTTCTTGTTGCATGGGGACGCTCCTTAATAAACACAATAAATATTATATTTATTATAACATTTTTATAAATGAGTTTATTTGATAAAGCAATTGGGATGAATATCTTTATTTGAAATACGGTATAATGAGAGTAATTAACATAGGATTTACCGAAATAAATAGATAAAAATTGAATGATTTTGCAGTTTTGTATTGGAGGAACTTATGAAATATGAAGTTGTATATTTTACAAGAACAGGTAATTCAAAAAGAGTTGCAGAAAAGATCTCAAGCAAATTAGGAACAGATCTTGTCGAAATTAAAGATCATATGCGGTGGAACGGGTTTATCGGTTATATGAGAGCTGGTTTTTATTCAACCATGGATAAGAAGGTTCAAATCACTTTAAGCGAACCGCTGAAAGATTATGATGAACTCATTGTCGTTTCTCCTTTGTGGGCTGGGGGATTGGCATCAGCAACCAGGTCTTTTTTAAGTATGCTTCCAAGAGGAAAAGTTCATCTTGTAGTCACATCGATTGGAAGTATGATCAAGGATAGATCAGGATACATATCTGTGACAGACATTATCGAGAGAAGTCAATCGGAAGATGATGTCATCGAAAAGTTCACAAGTCATTTCATGCATGACTTGATAGAATGAAAAAGGAGTTTTGATCGTGATGAAAATAAAACGATATGCGTCGAGCGGGGATTATTTGAAAGATATTGAACCGTTGTTGTTAGAAAACGAATACTTAAATAATTTAATGCTGGGGATATTATATAAATCAAAAGATAAACCAGCAACATCAAGTGATCTTTATCTAATGATCAGTCACGAAGATCGTTTTCTAGTTGGCATGATTTCGGGCTTATATCTGATATTGTATGCAAATACGGATCTGGAAGAGTTTTATGAGCAACTGGCTAACTACTTGATGGAACATGATATCCAGTATCCAGGAATTATCGGTCCTGTTGCCTGCTGTGAAGCTTTCAAGAAAGCATTTGAAAGTAAAACAAAACAAAGCATGAAGTTATTAATGAATCAGAGAATTTTTATTATCAACGAGGTGAAACAATTCACAAAGCTAGAATCAAATATAGAGTTAGCTAAAGCAAGCGATATTGATTATCTAAAGGACTGGATGTTCGATTTTTTGGAGGTAGCGAAAGAAAATCCGACATATGAACATGCTAAACATAAAGTAGAAGAATTGATTTCAAGCAAATCCTTATATTTATTAAGATACAAAGATCAAATTGTATCGATGGCTGCAAGCACAAGGCCATTCATGAATGGAGTTTCCGTCTCTTTTGTTTATACGCCAAACCGCTTTCGCAATCACGGGTTCGCAAGCAAGTGTGTGGAGCTTCTGACTGAAAAACTCTTAAAAACGTATGATTATTGTACATTGTATACTGATCTTTCTAATCCGACTTCAAATAGCATATATCAGAAAATCGGTTATCGACCAGTTGGGGATTCAGCAGTATATGTTAAATGATTGTTGCTGCTTTCATCATACTATCCATAACCTATTAAAAACTTAGTTTTATAGTATACTAACGAATTCATGGGTTTTATATTATAATACAAATAGACATTTGAGTTCGCTCAACTGACAATCATTTACAATCTCCACAGTTCGGTGATCATAGGCTAAACGATATTAAATTGCCAATTCATCATGTTTATTTATCGCATAAATGAGGTGTCACTCTGAAAAAAAATATTACTGAAGTTGCCAAAGAACTTAACTTGTCAACGAGTACAATATCAAAAATAGTCAATGGAAAAGGTCGGATTAGTCAGGAAACCCGCGACCGAGTTCTTAAGTATGTCGAAGAATCAGGATATGTGGCGATGTCATCCGCACGGATCTTAAGCAGCAAAAAGAGTTGGACAATCGGCGTTATCTATTCCGATATTTCTCTTATCGGTTTTGAGCATCCATTCTTTTCCCATATTCTCCAATCATTCAAATCGCAGGTTGAGCGTGCTGGTTACGAAATCGTTATGATTGTGAGTAAACTTGGAAATAGCGAACTTACCTATCTGGATTGGTGCAGGAATAAAAAGGTTGATGGAGTTTTAATCGTCATGGGAAACATCAACAATCCCAATATTATTGAACTGGTTCAGTCAGATATTCCGACCATATCGACGGATATTGTCATGCCCAACTTATATTCTGTGATCTCAGATGACTATAAAGGCGTTGAACTGTACATTAACTATGCGGTTAGTAAAGGATATAAGCGCATCGGTATTGTATCCGGGCCTTTTTCTGCACGTTCATTTTATAATCGGCTAGAAGCATATAGAAATCTCATGAATCAAAAAGGTCTGACCTATGCTGAAACGGATATCGTTGTAGCTGATGGCTTTGGATATGATGAAGGCTTTGTTGTAGGGGAGTTTATTGCAAGTCTTAAAGATCGACCCGATATCTATCTCGTAACATCAGATGTTATTGCTTTTGGCGTTATTCGCGGTTTGGAATCCAAGGGGTTTAACGTACCCAATCAAATCGAAATCGTTGGATATGACGACATTGACTTTTCAAAGCACTTTACGCCTCCATTAACAACTATTAAACAAGACACAGCAAAAATCGGATTTCAAGCAGCAAATCAATTGATACAAATGATTGAAAATCCAACGCAAAAAAAACAGACTATTACACATGTACCTGTGGAAATCGTCATTAGAGAAACGACTAAATAAATATTGATATTGACAATAACATTTAAATCGAATATACTACATATGTAAACGCATACACGGCATTTAGGGATTTCATCGTAGGGCAGAATAATGAAGTCCTTTGTTATTTGACTAAAAAAGGAAATCGTTTTCTCAAAAGCTTGTCGTGTTGTCGCTATTATTTTTTGCAGTTTAGGAAATCGTTTTCTCAAATCATAAGAGGTGGCAAATGAAGAAGATTTATTCTATGGTATTATTTGTATTTATCGCTTTAATTTTTACGATCAGCATTCCTTTTACTCTTTATGCTGCAGAGGAACCATCAAGAACAATTACTGCAACAAGCACACACGTGCTTGGAGATGCAGGTGTCGCTATTGACACATCTGCAATTAAGGTCAAAGGAACTTTTGGTGAGACGATGTTGAATCAAACAACACTCACAAGTACGAGTCCTGAGGTTACTGTTGGTCTGAATTCTGTCATAGTCAGCCAAAAGGGTACTTATGATGTAACAATGACCTATCAAAGTGTAACATACGCGCTTAAGTTTTTTATTAAGGATGTAATGGATACGGAATATGTACTCTATGATGAGTCTTTTACATATCCTAACGGCGCTCTGCCAAGCGAACTTAGAAGATTCAACAACGTTGGAGCAACTGGTGGTTCTGCAGCAATAGATGGTGAAAGATTATTGCTCAGCCCATTTACGATTGTCTTGTTTCCTGCATATTTGCAAGGATTTACCAACTATGTGATTGAATCCGATATGAAGATGATTGCTGCAGATAATGCTTCAAGATGGACTTCCATCATGTACCGGTATGCAACTGAGAATTATTATCAGATGGCAATCAGACAAGATGCAAGCGCTGCAAATGGTGTTGAGTTTGCAAAACGCAGCAATGGAGGATGGAATGTAGCTAAGACTACTGCATTTACTGAAGCGCTGAATCCCGCTACAACCTATCAGCTTAAGGTGGATGTGAAGGATTCAACTGTCAATCAATACATCAACGATACGTTATTGACAACATACGAATCCGCATTTGATTATAAGTATGGTTTTATTGGTGTTCAAGCAGATAACGCAACTGTGTATTATGACAATATTAGAATTACTTTACCTGTACCCTATGTTGAAATAGAACGTCATCAATTCCAGCAAGTTGCTGATGTTTATCATCCTTCAGATTCTATCATTGCACCGGCAACAACTCTTGTTTGGTTCAATGAAGCCTCACAAATGGAAGATTTAACATCAAGCGTAAGACCNNTATCAATCGCTTTATGATACATTGGTTGAAATTGATGGTTTGGTCATTCCCGGATTTTATATTGAAAATCAAGATTTAGCGGTTTTGGTCGCTGAAGAACTGAAACTCTTTGGAATCCTTGATGTATTCGTCTTTTCAAAAGATGCTGAATCCATCATCGCTGCTAGAGAAATACACAGTTTGATCCGTGGTGTGCTGATCTTTGATTTTATCGATCAGGAAGAACTTACTGTAGAAGATCTTTTAGATGTTAGAAGAGAAACAAACCGTGCGCAAGCACTTGCAGCAGTTTTACCTGTTGATCTGGTATCTCGTGGTCAAGTGGAATATCTTCAACAGCGTTTAATGACCATATGGGTCCAGGCAGCTGACAATGATGTTAGCCAATACCGAGCAATTTTATCAGGAGCGCAAGGTATCATCACACAAAATTACGAAAACCTTTTTGCAAAATATGAATTATTCCCAGAAAACACCCAAGTGAGAAGACCTATGATGATTGCGCACCGCGGACTTTATGCAGGCGCACTATCATCAGCTCCAGAAAATACGATTGAAGCAGCATTAGCTTCAGTTGAAAAAGGCGCAGATATCTTAGAGTTGGATGTTTACTTGACAAGCGATCATGAGATTGTGATCATTCATGATGGATCCACTGCACGTACAGCGCCAGATTATACTGCACTCACCGTCTCATCTTCAACATTGGCACAACTCAAAGAAGTCAATCTTGCAGATCCTGTCAGTGGAAGATTAGACTTGAAGATACCGACATTGAATGAATATTTCGATGCATTAAAGGGAAGCGGAGCAGTTATATTTATTGAAATTAAATCGGTTGACTCCATGCTTGTGCATCTTGTTTCTTTACTTATTGAAGAGTATGACATGTACGATCAAGCAGTCATGATTTCCTTTGGTACACAAAATATCATTGACATGAATGAGTTATATCCCGATTTATCGAATGGGTTATTGACTTCATCCGTGCTCAACGCAAATTCAGTGCCATCATCCTTAACCAATGCGATTTCGACTGTTGTTCCTATTAAATCGACCTTAAACACAAGTTATGGCGCTTTAACAAGTGAATTTATCAAATCCGTTATTCATAGAGGCATTACCGTGTGGCCATGGACACTCAATGATTACACAGAACTCAATTCATACTATGGCTATGGTGTAAATGGCATTACAACTGATAATCTTGGATATTATGAAAATACATTTAACCGGATCAATGTCAAAGAATATCCAGGTGTTGTTACATGGGAGAATCGATTGACAGTTAAGATTGAAACAGAGCTTCAGTCACCCAACGGAACAACATATGCATACCGTCCTGAATATATCATGATTGATGATGGAGGAACTGGTGTTGTATTTGATGAATATGGAAAGATTGAATCGATTGAACAGCCAGGGATTTTATATATGTATGCAACATTCGATTCATATTTGCCAGATGGTACCAAAATTACCGTGTTAACTGACATCATCGAAGTTGAAATATTGGCAGAAGTTGTTGAAGAACCTTCATCTTTGGGATTGATTATCGGTATCTCATCGGGAGTATTGTTACTTGCAGCTGGAACATTTGTATTCATCACGATAAAAAAACGTCGTGTTATCATTTAAAAAAATAAAGAGAGAGGTCAGGAAATGAAAAAAATTTGGTATATTTTAAGTATTTTAATGCTTTCATTGATACTTGTTGCATGTGACAAGGATCCAATCGAAGAGCCAATTGAAACTGAACCGATTGTTGATGTTGACACAACAGATCCATTGCTCCTTGGTGTAGCGGATATTGTTGTTGATCAAGGAGATGAAACATTCTCATTAACAGCAGGCATTACTGCAATCGATGATGTTGATGGAACGATTACATCTTCAATCACTTATTCAGGTGATTTTGATGTTGATGTCGTTGGAACTTACATTATCACTTACACAGTGAGTGATGCTGCTGGCAATGTTACATCTTTAACACGTACGATTATTGTTAGAGTAAAACCAACATCTGAACTGTTTTTAATCAATGGAGACTTCAGTGAACCCATTACAGCAGGATGGACACATTGGGCTGGTGAAGGCGGAACAAGCACAGCAACAATCGTTGACGGTGTCTTGAACTATGATATTACTGCCAATGGCGGACAATGGTGGAGTAATCAATTTTCACAACCTGGTTTAGTGATTTCAAAAGGCAAGAGTTATAAACTGGTTTTTGATGCAAAAGTTGATGTTCCCCGCGGTATGGTTGTTAAATTAGAAAATTCATCATATATCGGATTCCTTGAAGAAAATGTGATGATGACAACAGAATGGACAACGTATGAGTATGACTTCTTTGTTACGCTTGATTCTGTTACCAACGGTAAATTAATCTTTGGTGCCGGTACAACGGCAGGCCGTTTGGTAGACGGAAATGCGTTAACAACAATCTACATCGACAACGTTGCATTTATTGAAGTGGAACCAGCAGATGATGAAACAGCTCCAGTGATTACTGGCGCTACAGACAAGACAATTTCCACTGGTGATACCTTTGATCCGCTTGATGGTGTTACCGTATCCGATAACCAAGATATTACATTGACTCCAGCAGATATCGTTATTACTGGCACAGTCAACGTGAATGAAATTGGTGAGTACATTTTAACTTACACACTGAGTGATGAATCTGGTAATGAAGTTATTGTTACTAGAACCATTACTGTTGTTTCCGGACTTGTTCCTTCAACATGGTTGATTCTTAATGGCGACTTTGAAGAAGAACAGCTTACTGCAATGCCACAACCTGCAGAAACAGGATGGGGATGGCATGGAGCAGGCGTATTCACTGCACAGATTAAAGATGGAGTTGCTAAAATTGATATCAAGGATCTGGGCACAGTGACTTATGGTGTTCAATTCTATCTTCAAAATCGCGTGATTGTTCAAGGTCATATCTATCGCGTCACCTTTGATGCGAAAGCTGATCTTCCTCGTCCAATTCAAATTGCTTTAGAAGAAGGAACAACAAGACGTTTTGATACCATCGTCGATATTACGACTGAATGGAATACTTATACAATTGAATTCCAGCATATATTGCCAGGTTATGTCAATGGTAAGTTTGCATTCTTCATGGGTGCAGTAGGTTCAACGTCTGTTCCTACCACTGTATACCTAGATAATATTACTGTAGAAACTATTGAAGAAATCATTGATAACGACGCTCCAGTTTTACGTGGTGTCGATAATATGGTTATTATGAAGGACTTTGCATTTGATCCACTTCAGAATATTACGATTTTTGATGCTGTTGATAAGGAATTGACAGTTGAAGATATCGTGGTTACAGGCGAAGTCGATGAAACAACAGTTGGCGTTTACGAACTCACTTATACAATCACTGACGCTAGCGATCAAACAGCAACCTACACAAGACAAATTGAAGTTAAAGAAGCTGTCGATATGCTTGGTTCAACATTCACACTCATCAATGGCGACATGCAAGTTGATCAACTAGTTCCAATCGCTCAACCTGCAGTTACAGGATGGGGCTGGCATGGAGCTGGAACCTTTACGGTTGCTATTGAAAATGGCATCATGACGCAAGTCATTACCAGTGTAGGCACAGTACCTCATGGAACACAATTCTATCAACAAAATAGAATCGTTGAAACACAAGCTATTTATCGTGTCACTTATGATGCGAAAGTTGATATTGCACGCGCAGTCCGTTTATCACTTGAATCCGGTACGGTTGTCAATTGGTTTGAAATTGTCGAACTCACAACTGAATGGGTTTCATATGAATCATTAATCTATGTTCCAGCAGCTGGATTCAGCAACGGCAAGTTTGCATTCTTTGCAGGTCTTGTTGAAGCAGATTCTCCTGCAACGACATTCTACTTAGACAATGTTGAAATTGAATTAGTAGGCTATATGGTTGATAACAAGGCTCCGATGATGTTTGGCTTGGAAGATGCACAGATTGAAACAGGTTTACCATTCGATCCTCTTCTTAATGTCAAAGTCTTTGATCTTGTTGATAAATCATTAACTCCAGCAAGCATCGTGATTACAGGCACAGTCAACACTGATGTTCCTGGTGATTATCAACTGGTTTATACATTGACAGATCGTCAGGGCAATGTGGTTGAAAAGAGCAGAACAGTCATTGTTACTGAAACAGGCGGCGGCTTGCCAACAAGCTTCAATATCACCAATGGCGACTTTGAAGTTGAACAATTATTACCAGTTGCACAACCAGCAACAACAGGTTGGGGTTGGCATGGATCAGGTGGATTCACAACTGAAATTAAGAATGGTATTGCTACAATTGATGTTTACGAACCATGGACCTTATACTATGGCACACAATTCTATCAACAAAATCGTTCGTTGACTCAAGGTCACATTTATCAGATTTCCTTTAAAGCAAGAGCAGAAGAACCACGTCCAATGCAAGTCAACTTTGAAACTTCAGGTTCAGGATTTGCAGCATATTTTGATTTAACAACAGAGTGGACAACATATACCTATGAATACGAACATAAGACAGCTAGTGTTACGAATGTTAAGTTTGGCTTCTTCCTAGGAAATATTCATGATATGTCTATTCCAACAACAGTTTATCTTGATGATATCGTTGTTACACGTATTCTTGAACTCTCTACAGATGCTGAAGTACCACAAATTTGGGGTGCTCAAGATATTAACTGGAAGTTAGGCAATGCATTTGATCCAATGTTAGGATTAAGAGTTTATGATCATGTTGACAAGACACTTACAGTTGAAGATGTCACAGTTGCAGGATTAGTGAATGTTGATGTTGCAGGCGACTACACATTAACCTATACTTTGACTGACGAAACAGGCAATGAACTTATACTGACTCGTATTGTAACTGTTCTTGAAGCAATTAACTTTATGGATTCACGTATTGTCTTCACTGATGGAGATTTCGCTTTAGAAAATACAATTACGAATCTAGATGCCAATGTTGGTTGGACACTCAAGGCTGGTGCTACACCAGGCACATGGGATCCACATACATTCGTTGATGGAGCAATCAGAATCAATGTCACCAATGTTGCTACCATTCCGCATTCTATTCAATTCTTCCAAAAGAACAGCTTTAAGTCAGAAGCGGGATCAACCTATCTGTTTACCTTTAAGGCAAAAGCAGATGTAGCAAGAGATATTAAGGTTTCCTTTGAAGAATCATCATCATGGCAAGTATTGTCATCTTATATTGTTCCACTATCCACTGAATGGGTAACCTATGAAGTTGTACTACATAACCGTTTACAAAGCCATCCAGATGTTAAGATTGGCTTCTTCCTTGGTTTGATCGAAACTGATAAACCTGAAAGAAGTGTTGCAACTGCAGTATACTTCGATGATGTCTCTGTCGAATTGATTGGATATGTGAAAGATGATCTAGCACCACGTATTTACACAACTCCAGCAACCGTTGTTCAAAATATCGCATTCAATCCGCTGACTGGCATTAAGGTCGGGGACTTTGCTAAGGTTCCAACGGTAGTTGTCACATCAGCAACAGTCGGTCTTGTCACTTACAACGCTGAAACAAATGTTTACACAGTTGATACTTCAGTTGTCGGTGTATATACACTGATTTACACAGTCACTGATATTTATGGAAATGAAACCATCCATGAACGCATACTGACTGTAACTGCACCACTATAAATAATATTTTGGATTTTCCTCCATAAATAATGAAAGGAATGACGAGGAAACAAGTCATTCCTTTTGTTTAATGGTTTGGTTTTCTATGATACAATCAATGTGAAGACGAGGGTTATATATGATTAAGGTCATTCTTTTCGATATGGATGGAACGCTCATCGATAGTGATGCGCTCGTACTCTCCATTTATAATAAATTAATCAATAAATATCCGCCTAAAACTGATTTTTCTAATCTTGATTTAGGTGATGTTTTCGCATCATCTTATCCAGATGTTTTAATAAAGCTTTATGGAGAAGTTAAAGAACTTCACCTTCAAGAAATTTATCGGTTGCATAAAGAATTAAAGCATCAATATCTGCGTACATTTGAAGGCGTTGATACAATGCTTGAACAACTTAAAAAAAATGGATATCGTTTGGGTTTGTTGACTTCTGAAATGCGAAGTATCGCGATGGATGAGCTTGGGATTTTAAAGATCGATCAATATTTTGATCATGTTTTAGCATTTGATGATGTTAAAAAGCCTAAACCGCATCCCGATGGAATTTTTGAGCATATGAAGTTTTTTGGATGCTCTCAAGATGAAATAATCTATATTGGTGATCAGAAATCAGATGGTCTCGCTGCAAATAGCGCATCTATCTACTCAATTCTCCTTGACTGGAGTCAAAAGAAATCACTTGATTATCAGCGTCAATTTGATCATGTTGCACATGATACAGTTGAACTCATGAGAATTATTGAAAGTAAAAATAAAATGGTGATTAGAACCAAAAAGGATAAACCGTTAAGGATTTTACAACTGACAGATCTGCATTTGATGAATGATGAAAAGGATATTCAAACCTATCAGTTGATCAGTGACATGATTTCGTTCTCGCACCCTGATTTCATTGTTTTTACAGGCGACCAGACCATGTCAAAAGATGCTGTCATGCTGTATCAAAAGCTTGGCGAATTTATGGATCAGTTCAAAGTGCCATTTAGCTATGTATTTGGCAATCACGACACTGAAGGTGACTACACGTATCAAGATCTCATTGATGCGATATCGACATCAAAATATTTGATGTTTGATCAAGGGCCAAGTTATTTAGGCTTTTCCAACTGCAATATCTTGATAAAAGATGAGAGCGAGAAACCTATAGGTTCATTGATTATGCTCGATACGCATATTGATGATTTTTATATGATAAATGGCACGAAAACTTGGGGTTATGGTTCGCTTTCAAAAGATCAGATCAGTTGGTATGAAGGTTGTGTAAATCGATATCCGCTTCCTCATCTGATTTTTTATCATATTCCAATTCCTGAGGTGAAAGAAGTTTCTCCAAGTGATGATATCCATAAAGGCGATTATTTTGAATCTCCATGTACACCGCCTGTAAATACCGGATTCTTTGATGTAGCCAAAAATTTGAAGCATGCGAAAGCTATGTTTTTCGGACATGACCATCTAAATGATTACAGTTATAGTAAAGATGGCATTTTGTTGGCATACGGGCGTGTGAGCGGTCATTATGATTACGCGATGCCTGGATTTCCAAAAGGTGCGAGGTTGATTCAGTTTGATCATCAAGGTCATGTGACATCACAGATCATTTTGCATAAAGATTTAATCAAATCAAGTAAAAGTTAAAAGATTTCCTCTTAGTTAAGTATATACGCAATACCAAAGATACCATATCGGATATGGTATCTTTTTTTCACAAAATCAAACCTACTGAATGGCGAATTCGAACGAATCTGGTTTTGCCTATCCCTTTCCACCATAGTTCTAGTTATATTTAGAAATATAGTCATCCATTTTGTGAAAATACATTGACTTTCAAAGTAATTCATATTATCATTAAGATAAATTATACGATTGGCTGAAAAAATCAAGTAAATGGAACTTTTTTATTGTGGTATTCGTTTTACTTTGACTTGCATTTTGATAATGCCAATATATAAAACCAACTTTGTCAACATGATAAGGGGCATATAGAAAAAGACACGAAGGCAATGATTTAATTGTTGTTTTTTGCTTTATAAACAGGAGGATAGAAAATGGTGCTAAAGGATGTTTTGCAAAAGTATGCAAAAACGGAGGATCAATTGATTGAAATCTTACTTGATTATCAGAACGTGAAAAGCAATCATTACATTACGAAAGAAGAAATCATCGAGATTGCATCGTATTTGAGCATACCTGAAAGCAAGGTTTGCAGTGTTTTATCGTTCTACACATTTTTTTCTGATAAACCTAGAGGTAAACACATCATCCAGGTTTGCAAGGATGTGCCGTGCTATGTAAGCTCGGATATCAACGTTTTAAAAATCATTGAAAGGGAACTTGGAATTCGCGTGAATGAAACGACACCGAATCAACAGTTTACTCTAGAGTACACAAGTTGTTTAGGTTGTTGCGAAGCTGGTCCTGCCATGAGAATAAATGATAAGATTTACACTCATTTGACAGCTGACAAGATTAAAGCGATCTTATCTGAGTATCGGGTGTACATGTGATGATAGAAATGAAATTAATCTCTAAGAGATTCGGAAAAATCAATCCATTATCCATAGATGAATACATCAAGTTTGATGGATACAAAAATTTGAAAAAAGCTTTGTCTATGGAAAAGACAGAGATTATCGAAGAAGTACAAAAAGCATATCTTCGCGGCAGAGGCGGGGCAGGTTTTCCAGCAGCCATCAAAATGATGGGTTTGGCTAAAGAAGCGAATAAAGATAAATATATCATATGCAATGCTGACGAAGGGGAACCTGGAAACTTTAAAGACCGATACCTCATGGAAAATGATCCGCATCAAATTATTGAGGGCATGATTATTGTTGCGTATGCTACAGGCGGTACCAAAGGGTTTATCTATGTCCGCGGTGAATATCAAAAATCGATGAGTCTGCTTAAGTGGTCTATCGATGAAGCGAAGAAAAAAGGTTTCCTTGGTCAAAAAATCATGGGTTCCAAGTTTAATTTTGATATCGAAGTCAGATCAGGTGCCGGATCTTATGTTTGTGGTGAGGAATTCGCTTTGATTGAATCGATTGAAGGGAATCCAGGCAGAACCAGAGTCAAGCCTCCCTTTCCGACACAGGTTGGCCTTTATGGCAAACCAACCTTGATCAACAACGTTGAAACATTCTCAACCATCCCTACGATTATTGAAATGGGAGGAGTGAATTTTGCTAAAATAGGAACACCTTCATCTACAGGGACTAAACTGATTTCATTATCAGGAAATGTAAAAAATAAAGGTGTTTTTGAAATTCCATTCGGAGTACCCATAAAAGATGTTATCTATAAGTTGGGCGGAGGCATTGAAAAGGACAGAAAAATCAAGATGGTTCAACTGGGCGGAGCATGCGGTCCGATTATTCCTGAATACATGCTTGATATGATTATCGATTTTGAACGTTTTGAAGAATTCGAATCTAAGACCGGAGCTGGTGCTATTATTGTTATAGATGAAAGATTCGATATATTCACGATTCTACTCAAGGTTGTTCGGTTTTTCCAACACGAATCATGTGGTAAATGCACACCTTGCAGGGAAGGTCATATACAACTTGGAAATCTGATTGAGAAATTCATTGAACGGAAAGCAACCATGCAGGATATAGCATCTTTGGAATCACTTGCCCGAGTCATCCATCAGGCATCTTTATGCGGTTTGGGTCAAACTTCACCGACAGCCATTATTTCATCACTCAAATATTTCAGAGATGATTATATTGATCGTGTTGAACATCCGGAGAGAGGTTAGAACGATATGAAAATGATAAATTTAACGATTAATAATGTCAAAGTATCTGTCGAACAAAACACATCGATTTTAAAAGCAGCCAAGAAATTCAGTATGAATATTCCAACGCTTTGTTACTATGAAGATTTAAATATCAAATCTGACTGTCGTATTTGTGTTGTTGAAGTTGAAGGAAAAAAAGGTCTAGTTTCTGCCTGCTCGACACCAGTAAGCGAAGGCATGGTGATTAACACCAATTCGCCAAGAGTTTTGAATGCGCGAAAGACGATTGTCGAGCTTATTTTGTCAAATCATGATACAAATTGTACGACATGCGTTAAAAACATGCGATGTGAATTACAAAATCTGGCGAAAAATCTCGGGATAAATGAAAACCGTTTTCCAAGCGTTTTCGAAAAGTGTGAAATAGATGAAAGCAATCCATCGATTATAAGAAATCCGAATTTATGTATTAAATGCGGACGCTGTGTGGATGTTTGTAATAATGTTCAAGGAACAAGTGTTCTATCCATCCTTGGAAGAGGACATGAGACGAGAGTGACTGCGGTTTTTGATGAAGCTTTATCCGATGATTTTTGTACATTCTGCGGACAATGCGCAAGCGTTTGTCCAGTAGGAGCGATTAGAGAAAAAGATGATACGGATCTCGTATGGAAAGCATTGACTGACCCAACGAAACATGTAATCGTTCAGGTTGCACCTGCTGTCCGTGTTTCTTTGGGTGAAGAAGTCGGTCAAAAGATTGGTACAATCGTCACTGGAAAAATGGTATCGGCAATGAAGATACTTGGCTTTGACCAGGTCTTTGATACGGATTTCACAGCGGATCTAACGATTATAGAAGAAGGCAATGAATTGATTCATCGCGTAACCAATGGTGGAGTTCTTCCAATGATGACATCCTGTTGTCCAGGTTGGATCAATTATGCAGAAACACGCTATCCAGACATTTTGGATCATATTTCATCATGCAAATCACCACAACAAATGTTTGGTGCGCTTGCAAAATCATATTATCCAAAGAAAGCCGGATTGGATCCAAAAGATGTGTTCGTTGTTTCAGTTATGCCATGTACAGCGAAGAAGTATGAAGCTCAGCGTGAAGAAATGAGAGTTGATGAAAATAGTCCTGATATCGATGTTGTTTTAACAACACGTGAATTGGGTAAAATGATTAAACAAATGGGTATTGATTTCGAAAATTTGGACGAAAAGCCTTTTGATTCGCCATTCGGAATCACTACAGGTGCTGCAGCAATCTTTGGAGCAACTGGCGGTGTCATGGAAGCTGCCATTCGAACAGTTTATGAGGTTGTCAATAAGAAACCTTTGGAAAGCCTGGATTTTAAGGAGCTGAGGGGACTCAAAGGCATCAAGGAAGCTGAAATCAATTTGGGTGGAACGAATGTCAAGGTTGCTGTTGCCCATACGTTGTCGAAAGCTAAGATTTTATGTGATCAGGTGAGGGCAGGCACATCACCTTATGCATTTATAGAAATCATGACATGCCCAGGCGGATGCATCGGTGGCGGTGGACAGCCATATGGCACGAACAACAAGGTTCGCCAGGATAGAATAGATTCGACATATCGTCTAGATGCCAGTATGAAACTGCGCAAGTCCCATGAGAATCCGGAAGTTATTGCGCTGTATGAAGATTTTTTAAAGGAACCTTTGGGGAAGTTATCACACCATCTGCTTCATACCCATTATCATGATCGCAATCATAAAGCTAAAAATTAATCGTTGAAATTTTTCAGTCACTGTAGTCATCAATGCAGTGACTTTTTTATACATTAAAAAGGAAGGTCACCTAAATTTTGGAAAGCTAATCATAAGATACTTTTCGTGAAGTAAACATATGGGAAAAACGAGAATTGGTTTCTAAAAACAAACCTGAATGATACGTAGACAAAAAAATATGAAAGTATAGAATAAAAATCAAATAAAATTGCTCAATATATGATAAAATAACTTCATTAAGGAGCTGATCATATGTATCCATTCTTGTTTCCTGAACTCTTCAACTATACAGTCCCTATGTATGATTTACTTATTATTTTAGGAGTCTTTTTAATGCTCATTTATGTTGCACATCGTTTTGAAAAAAACGATGGGTTCACCAGACAACAAACGAATCGAATTTTGATTTTGCTTGTTATCAGTTTACTCTTTGCGCTCTTATTCTCATTCTTATTGGATGGTGTGTTCCATTCTATTCAAGAAGGAGAACTCTCTTTCGGTTCCATTAACTTCCTAGGCGGATTGATTGGTGGTTTCGCATCATTTCTTGTCCTGATGAAGTATTTTTATAAAGATGACAACAAGGACATGAAGAAGATTGCGAATACAGTAATTACAGGCGTAGTACTAGCTCATGCATTTGGTCGAATCGGTTGTTTCTGCGCTGGTTGTTGCTTCGGCATCCCTACTGAATCCTTCTTAGGAGTCTTATTTCCCTATGGACATGCGCATGATCTTTATCCTGGTGCATCTGTCTATCCGACACAATTATTTGAAGCTGCATTCTTGTTCATTTTATTCTTTGTACTGAATCAAGTTAAATTCTTTAAAAATAAAGAAGTAGAAGCATATCTAGTTGGTTATGGCATTTGGAGAATCTTGATTGAATTCATCCGTGGTGATGATAGAGGCGTTTTATTGCCATTATTCAGCACTGAATACAATGTATTTCCAACCCCCTCGCAACTCATGAGTTTCTTTATGATTATTTTAGGTGTCTACCTAGTGATTCAACACCGTAATCAAGAGAAACTTACATAAATAAAAAAAGAAGATGTTTATTCCTTTTTTGGGAATTTGAGCATCTTTTTTATATGATTGTTTATAGCATGATGAAATGATTCAAATAATGATTTCATGAAAGAGAGTTTTCTGTGAACGAGAAGAATAAAGAAATCAGAATCAACATAACTCAAAAGATTTTAGTTGGATTTCTCATCATTTTGATGATGGTTTTTGAGTTTGCTGATTTTCAATTATTCGAAAACGCTACAGATACTTCGATAGTTACGAATTCAATTCTCAGATTTCTTGGTGGAATCGTCTTTATTGTGATGATTATTGCTTTTGGTCACCGTAGGATTTTTAAGTTTAGAAACTTTAAAAAATCACTTTTAATTATCCTACCAGCACTGATCATCTCTATCAATAATTTTCCAATCATCGCATTTTTTGATGGAAGAGCTGTCTTGACAGAACCGGTATACCGCGTATTTTTATTTTTTATAGAGTGTTTGAGCGTAGGATTCTTTGAGGAAATACTCTTTCGGGGTATAATCCTCTTATTTTTGGTAAAAAGATTTTCTCACGAAAAACACGGTGTTCTTTTGTCGATTGTGCTTTCTTCAGCGCTATTTGGATATTTTCATTTCTTTAACATCTTGAGCGGGGCTTCACTCAGTGATACCGTCCTTCAGGTAGGGTATTCATTCCTAGTTGGGATGATGTGGGCGATTATGTATCTTAAAACGGGAAATCTCTGGTTGACCATGATACTGCACGCAACCTATAACTTCTTTGGCCAAGTCATGTTTTATCTTGGTACTGTTCAAGGCAGATATGATATTTATACTGTGATTATCACAATAGTACTTGCTGTAGTGGTTGCATTTTATTCAATCCTTCTTTATAAACAATTGGATACCAAGACAATGATTCAAATTTGATTTATTCAAGTGATTTAAAATCGCACCTCCTGGAGTCCATAGTTAGCTTCAACAATTATCAAATTGAAGTTTTTATGATACAATAAATCTAACGAAAGCTATCAAGTAATTTCATATGAATCCAACGTTCATGTAGCAAAGAACTATTTTTTATCAAATGCATCCTTCATTAAGGAAATGAGGTTAGGAAAGCATGAATCATTATAAACGTTATTTCAATTTAATATTCATCGTTTTCAGTTTGATTTTTTATCTCATTCTTGAACTTCCATCTGGTATTTGGAGTGATGTTGCCATTGAATCCTATGATGCAGATATCACCTTAAACGATCAAGGAGACATGACTGTCGTCGAGCGTTGGGTTATGGATTACAATCAAGAAATGCGAGTACGATTTAGAGATATCAAATATAATAAGTATGCTGAAAATTATCCGCTTGTTTCTGACGATGACAATCACGCAATGATTGACTCAAGTTCTATTGATGTTGAATTCTATAAGGGATTCATCAATAAAACATCAGATATTAGGATTGGTTTGGCTTCTCAAGGGGATTATGATGAATTGAATCAACAGATTACTTGTCCAGACTATGCCTTAGAATGTGAATCAATCTTTGTTGATACCTACTATGCAGGAGGTTTGGATGGAGAAGTCACCTTCATCTATACCTATGTCATTGAAGGTGTGGTAACGAAATATTCAGATATTTCAGAATTGAATTGGAGACTGTTCGAATATGCTGAGGGAACCATCAAGGATGCATCCATTACGATCAATATGCCGAATAATGATTATGATGTCAGCAGATTCTATGTATGGGGGCATGGCTTATCCTCTGGCAATATCGAAGTTATAGATAATCAGACGATAGAAGTCACGATGGAAAACATCAAGAATGGTGAATTTCCTGAACTCCGTGTACTTATGCCAAATCTTCTATTTCCTAATATTCGACCAAATAACATTGTGATCCATCCTGATATGGATTTTGATCGTTTGTATGACTACGAAAATCAATTAGCTATTGCGACCAATAGACGTATTTTTATTGCCCAAATCATCTTTTATGGTGCGTTTATTCTCATTCCTTTGATGGGGTTCATCACATATAAAGTCTATTTAAACCATGATAAGGAATATGAACCAGAGTTTCAAGGCGATTTCTATAGAGAACTTCCTAATGAAGCAACTCCTGCAGAAGTCTCTTATCTCTATTATATGAAAAAAATCAAGGATGAAGTGTTTACAGCGACGCTTCTGGATTTGATCAGAAGAAAATATATCAGCATTGTTGGTGAAAACGAAAACATGACGGCTTTAAACGCTAATTTCATTTTGCAAAGAATTAACATCAACGAGGAACAGGATCTTTTATCCCATGAAAAAGTATTCATGGATATGATCTTTAACATGATTGGCAATAAAACGAAGGTATCTACAAAACAGATAGAAGTTTATGCATCCTCTTACACCGATGCGAAAGCCTTTGAAAACAAAACAACCCAGTTCGTCAAGGAAGCGAAAAGACAATCTGAAAAGAATAAGTATTTTGAATCTTTAAATCAAGAAAAATCTATTAGTAGAAAGTTTGTACTGATTCCTGTCGTCTATCTTGGAATATCTATCTTTTTATGGATGTTTTTGGCAATTGATACATTTGGTGCGATGGGAATATCCCTTGTCATCATTGTGAGCTATTTGATTTATATCGCACAATTCAAAAGACGTTCAAAAACGGGTAACGAGCTCTTTGTGAAATGGAAAGCATTCAGGAATTTCCTAGTGAATTTTTCAAGTATGAAGGATTACCCTATTCCTGCGATTATCGTTTGGGAGCATTATCTGGTTTACGCAACTGTATTTCAACTCGCAGACATTGTCATGGAACAACTCTCAGTTAAATTACCGAAAGAAGTATTTGAAGAAGAACAGTCCACATATTTGCGATATGGATATTCAAGATATCCTGGAAGTCGAGTCTTTTTCTTCCATCAATCGTTTGGAAATTCGTTCAGTCAAGCTAAGAATAATGCTGCTCAGACCATAGCTAGACACAATCAATCACAGTCAAGCAGCGGTCGCGGAGGCGGGTTTGGCGGAGGCAGTTCATTTGGTGGCGGTGGCGGTGGCGGCAGAAGCCGTTAAGTATAGATAAAAAAAAATAAGGAGATAAAAATTATGTGGATCATTGGGTTAAGCACAGGAGCAATCACGCTCATTATTGTCGTTGTTGTATTGGTATTGGTTGTGGGATTCTTAGTCAAGAACTACAATACATTAGTTGTACTTAGAAATAAGGTCAGAAATAGTTTCAGTCAGATTGATGTTCAGCTGAAAAGACGTTTTGACATGATTCC
>DOYO01000043.1:1093-5582 GCA_003518475.1 Acholeplasmataceae bacterium | reverse complement strand
GAAAAAAATGATCGTCTGCATGTTTCGTTCCGTTCCAATCCAAAAGTAAATAGATTTTGGATGCGCATGTACGCTACAGAAAACGAAAAAGTATATGGTTGCGGCGAACAAGCTTCTTACTTCAATCTCCGCAAACGCAATTATCCATTATGGACATCAGAACCTGGTGTTGGCAGAGATAAAAAATCACTCACGACCTTCTACGCTGATTTAAAGGATAGAGCAGGCGGAGATTACTATACGACATACTACCCTGAGCCTACTTACGTATCGACACGCAAATATTGGCTTCATGTGGATTCATTTGCATATGCTGATTTCAATTTCAAACATAACGATTTCCATGAGCTTTTCTTTTGGGAAACACCAAAAGAAATGATCCTTTCCTTCAAAAATACATATTTAGACATATTAACTGATTTGACAACCTTCACAGGCCGTCCACCAAAGCTTCCAGAGTTTTTACTAGACGGCATGGTGCTCGGTGTTCAAGGCGGATTGAACCAGGTCATGAAATATTTGAGACAGGCTCAAGATGCNNTCATTCGGCAAAAGACTTTATTGGAACTGGAAGTTGAATGAAAATGTTTATCCTAACCTAAAAGAAGAGATTAAAAAACTGAATGGTGAAAACGTAGCATTCTTAACCTACATCTGTCCATTCTTACTTGAAAACGAATCCTTATTCAATGAAGCTCAATCTCATGGCTATCTTGCAATGAACAAATCAGGTTTCGTCTATAAAGAAGATTTCGGTGAGTTCAACTGCGGAATCGTCGATTTGACGAATCCAAAAGCCTTCGAATGGTATAAGAATGTCATCAAGCATAATCTGATCGATTTAGGCATCAGAGGCTGGATGGCGGATTTCGGCGAATATCTTCCAATCGATTGTATTCTTCATAATGGCATCGATGCGAAATTGATGCACAATGAATGGCCAGTTCTTTGGGCGAAATGCAATTATGAAGCGATTGAAGAAACCGGAAATCTCGGCAAGGTCTTCTACTTCATGCGTGCTGGTGCACATGGATCTCAAAAATATTCTACATCCATGTGGGCAGGCGATCAATCCGTGAATTGGGAACTCCATGACGGCATCGCTTCAGTGATTCCATCTGCATTATCCACAGGAATCATCGGTAACTTATTCACCCATAGCGATATCGGCGGTTATACGAGCTTGCATGGAAATATCCGCACCAAGGAATTATTTGATCGTTGGTTGGAAATGAATGTGTTCACATCTTATATGCGTTCTCATGAAGGAAACAGACCAACCACCAATTTCCAATTTTATAACGATGATGACACCTTGAAATTGATGGCGAGAATGACATCCATCCGCCTTGATTTAAAGCCTTATCTCGAACATTTGATGGATGAAGCGATTCAACAAGGTTATCCAGTGCAACGTCCGATTTTCCTCCATTATGAAGAAGATCAACTTGTTTACGACTTGCAGTATGAATATCTATTTGGTTCTGACTTGCTAATCAAACCTGTTGTTCAACCTGGACAACTTAAACAAGAAATGTATTTACCCAAGGATCGATGGGTCCACTTATGGACAGGACTTCATGTGAATGGTGAACAAACGATCACCGTTGACTGTCCTATCGGATATCCACCAGTCTTTTATCGGAAAGACTCAAAATTTAGCGCATTATTCGAAGAGATCACGAAAAAATACCAGATTTAAAGGGAGAGTCTAATGTCTGTGAAATCACAAACCTACAGGTCGTATCTACTTAAACAGAAAATAGTGCCATATCTGTTTTTGACGCCGAACCTCATCATCTTTTCCATCTTCATCATATTGCCTGCGTTCATTGGTATCTACTACTCGTTTACCAACATGTCCTTATTTACCTTTGGAACACCTGATATCATAGGCTTTGACAATTACCGCGCATTATGGAGCAACGAGGAATTCAAGGCGGCGCTATGGAACACCATCAAGCTTGTTCTTGTTACAGTACCCCTCATGTTTGCAAGTTCCCTCTTGGTTGCAACCCTTCTTGTTCAACCCATCAAGGCGAAAGGCTTCTTCCGTGCAATCTACTATTGGCCAGTCATGATTTCAGCCATTGTCGTCGGTATCATCTGGCAATGGATTCTTTCACAAGATTTCGGATTGTTCAATGCTATTTTAACAGGATTGGGATTTGATCCGATACGTACATTCATCAATCCTACATTTGCCTGGTGGTCAGTCGTATTCGCTATCGTCTGGTCTAGAACAGGCTATTACATGATTATCTTCGTTGGAGCACTCCTTTCCATTCCTGAAACGCTTTATGAAGCTGCTGAAATGGATGGAGCAAATAAGTTTCAGAAATTTTGCTTCATCACTTATCCATCACTGCGTGCAGCTAGACTCATGGTCTTCATACTAGTCACTATGGAAATCTTCAAGATTTATCCACTGGTTGTGACATTGACAGGCGGCGGTCCGTTTGATGCCACAGAATTTACAGTTCAGCATATTTATGAAACAGCATTCCAACGTTACAATATCGGATTAGCGAGTGCGATGTCTGTCGTGATGCTTCTGATTGTGACATTATTCACCGGTTTCAACTTCTTTATGTCGAGACGAGGTGAAAACAAATGAAGAAAAACATTTGGACCAATTATCTCATCGCCGCACTTCTCGTTGTTGTTTTCCTAGTTCCAGTTATTTATATTTTGCTTTCATCGTTTAAACCAATCAATGAATTATTCACCAACACCCCAGCATTTTTTCCAAGAAAATGGACGTTTGACAATTATAGAGGCGCATTAGCAACCGGTAACTTCACAAAATATATTTTCAACTCATTCATTGTTGCTATTACTTCGACGTTCTTGGCTGTCATCATCAACACGATGAGCGGATATGCGCTTGCTAAATTTAGATTTAAAGGCGATACCGTCATTATGATCATGATTCTATCCACCATCATGCTTCCGCTTGAAATCATCATGGTTCCAATCTTCCAGGTATTGAAATTCTTCGGTCTTTATAACTCATTATGGGCATTGATTATTCCGCCTGCGGCAACTCCGACAGGAATATTCTTGATGCGGCAGTATTTATTGACAATCCCAGATGAAATCATTCAGTCAGCGCGCATCGATGGAGCTTCTGAATGGAAAATATTTACAAAAATTATTTTGCCGAATGCAAAACCGGCAATCGCAACACTTGCCATCTTCTCCTTCATGTGGAGATGGAATGACTATGTATGGCCGCTCATTGCAATCAGTGATCCCAAAAAGTATACGCTTCAACTTGCAATCGCAAACTTGACGGGTGAATTTGGAACTGATTATAATTCCGTATTGGCCATCTCAGCTGTATCGATGATTCCGATGTTGATTGTTTTCATCATCTTCCAAAGACAATTCGTCCAAGGAACAATGGATTCTGGTATGAAAGGGTAAAAACTGTGCTTAAGACACAGAAATTATAAAAATAGGAGGAAATTATGAAGAAAGTATTAGGTTTAGCTTTTGTCTTAATGACAATGTTCATTCTTGTCGGTTGTGCTGAAGACGAAGTGAAAGAACTCCAAATGTTATGGTGGAGCGATGGAACAGAGGGTACAGTAATGCAAACATTACTTGACCAGTATTTTGAAGAAACTGGCGTTACCATTGAATTGGTTACAGTTCCTTATGCTGACTATGAAACACGTTTAGCAACCATGATCAGTGGTGGCGAAGCTCCTGCTTTGGCACGTGTGACTGAAGGTCATCTCAACAACTTCAAGGCTCAAATCGTTGGACTTGATGATGTTTATGACACTGAAGGTTTCACTAACTTATTCTATAATGCAGACGGCGACGTTATTTCACTACCAATGGACATTACCGCTAACGGTTTGTTCGTCAATCTTGATCTAACTGAAAAGTACAATGTAAATTTACCTACATTGACTGATGTTTGGACTTGGGCAGAATTCGAAACAGAAATGAGCAAGTTGAATGCAGGTTTAGATGATGATGTTATTGCTCCAGGCTTATTCGACCATCAGGGTCACCGTTTTATGCCATTGTTCTATCAACACGGTATTGATCTATGGGATACTCCATACACAGTTAGCAACCTTAAGTCAACTCAGGCAGTTGCAGTTGTTCAAATGATGATGGACTTCTATGATGAAGGTTTCTTGGGTGAACAAACTTATGTCACTAAGAATTCAGCTTCATTATTCAGAGCTGGCGGTTATGGTTTCCATATGTCAGGAAACTGGAACGTATCCGGTTACCAAAATCTAGAATTCGACTGGACAGTCGTTCCAATGCCACAAGGCACTGAACGCGCTACAATCCTTGGCGGTAAGTCACTCGCTGCATTCCAAAATGAAGACGGCGTTGTCAAGGCTTCCAAGAAGTTCATTGAATGGATGGCAGAAGGCGAACAACACGATGCATACACTGGTGGTGTTCCTTATTTGACTCCAAGACTAGGCGCTGAAGTTGATTATGGTACATTTGCTGA
>DOYO01000043.1:466-1034 GCA_003518475.1 Acholeplasmataceae bacterium | reverse complement strand
TTTAAAAACTAACGAATCAACCATCTAATTGCAGGTGCTGCTCAATCGAGCAGCACCTCAATCATGATGATTAAATGCTTTATTTAGTCAGGTCTAAGAGACCAAGAGTGACTGATTAAACAAACCATTTAATAAAAAAGGAGATATCTATGAAAAAATTCGAAGTCATTTACATACCCATCGGAGTGCCTACTTTTCATCTCGAGTCCGCACAAAAAGCCTTTGATGAATCTATTTCTTTATTGCGCAAGATTGAGCCAGACGTGATTGTCCCCGATCAAATGCTTTTATCCATCGATTTACTCAAAGCATTCATCGAAAACAAGAATCCTGATTTGATTGTTTTGCAAAATGTCACGTTCGCAAATTCCGCATATGCAACCGAGGTGTTTAAGCGTTTGAATGCACCAGTTCTTCTTTGGACGCTCCGCGAACCTGTCATTGATGGAGGAAGATTGCGTTTGAACTCTTTAACTGGAGCTTTTTCAGCAGGATTTGCCCATCAAGCGATGACAAATGATCATTTGCACTATATGTATGGCTCACCTTTGGAACAACCCATCATCGA
>DOYO01000043.1:0-373 GCA_003518475.1 Acholeplasmataceae bacterium | reverse complement strand
CTGGACAAAACAAATCCAACCAACAAGAATGATTTCGTCAAGCTTTATAAGGTATACAAGGATTACATCGAAAAGAATAACATCAAAGCCATCGCTTCGCGCTGCTGGCCGGACTTCTTCACCGATTATGGTACGCCTGTATGCAGCGTTTTAGGTATGCTAAACGATCAAAACATAGCAGCAGCCTGTGAAACTGATGCTTATGGCGCATTATCCATGTACTTAGGTCAGCAATTCACAGAAACTCCTACTTATCTTGGAGATCCCGTATCCATCAACGAAGAAGAAAATACCATCACCTTCTGGCATTGCGGCACCTCAGCGTGCTCGCTTGCAAGATTGGATACCGGAGCTTTAACCGGAGTTCACCCCA
>DOYO01000089.1 GCA_003518475.1 Acholeplasmataceae bacterium | reverse complement strand
GCATAATCAACATTGGTGATTATATTTTTTTCAACCAAGACGGTACCGCTTAAGTAATCTAAAATGACGATTGCATCCTGGTTCAAATTGGTGATTGTGTTTTGAAGGATTGATATGCCGTTCACCCTTTCTATAAATAAGAATGGGGCATCAGTCAATGTCAGATCCACCGCTTCATTGTTTCTAAATGTGAAGTTGCTAATCTCATTGGATGAGTAGATTCTTGAATTACCTATAAAGCTGAATCCATCGATTGTGAAATCACTGGATAGAACCTCGATTGCACCTTCAAAAATAGATCCATTCTGTCCTTGAATGGTAATTCCGTTTTTATCGACTCTGATGTTTTCTGCGTATGTACCAGGGTACACTGATATGGTTGCTTGAGGTGATGCTTGAGCAAGCGCGTCTTCGATATTATCAAATAAATGTGTGCCGAATTCAAAGTCGATACCAAATAAAGTGACTGTGTCTGATAAGACTTTTGTTGCATCAACAATCAAGAAATTGATGACTTCTATTTCAAATGTGGCAGTGACAGAATCATCTGCAACAGAGGTTGCTGTTATTGTTGCAATACCAGTTGAAATTGCGGTTATTAAGCCGTTTTCGTCTATTGTAACAATCCCTTCATCATCGCTTTCCCATGTAATATTTGCGTAAGAAAGATCAGGAGAAACTTCAATTTCCAACGTTGGGTTCGTTCCCATATTGACTATATTGTTTCCGGTGATCATGATGGTTTCTGTGAGTGCGTAAACCTGGATAGAGACTTCTTCGAACACTTCATCATCATAGCTTGAACGCACGGTAATAGTTGCTGAGCCTGCTGCAACACCCGTGATCAAACCACTTGAATTGACAGATGCTACAGATTCATTGGATGATGAATAAACGACTGTGTCATTACTTTCAGAATTTACTTGGGCAGTTCCTCCAACCCATAAGGATTCGGATGTGCTATCAAGAGATAGATTGATGATTTTTCTGACAATGACTTCAACTGTTTCACTGAGTGCCGGATTATATGCGGATTGAATCGTTAAGTTAGCATTACCCTCTGCGATCGCGGTGATTAAACCGACGTTATCTACGGTGAAAATCAGATTGTTTGAAGAGCTGAATGTGACATCGTCATTTGCTGTATATTCAGCAAGTTCTGTTTCACCTACCTTCAAAATAACGGTAGCACTCGGTACAGAAAGCGTATAGTTCTTGTCTACTGTCACGTTAATCGTTACCTTGATTTCGGGGTCATTTTTCGAGGATACGGTGATGGTTGTTTCACCTTCAGAGACCGCCGTTACTAACCCAGAGGTACTGACTGTAACTATTTCTAGGTCGCTAGATTCAAAGTTCAGTCCATCGGCGTCATTCGTGAAAAAATCAATTTGATGGGTACCTCCCTCAATCAACGTGAAATCTGTGTTGACAATGTCGATGGTGATGTCTTCCCCGCAAGCTGTCAAGCTTGCTGCTAAAACAATCAGAACCACAACGCCTATTATTTTCTTATACATGATGATTTTCCTCCCATTCCTGTAAAATCATGAATCCTATTTGATTCCTAAATTGAATAATTTGATTCTTATCTCTTTTTGGATGTACCGCATTGCTTAATAATACAAATCCTATTTGATGCTTCAAATCGATGAACATGTTGCATCCGGTGAAACCTGTATGGATGATGGTATCTTCCATAGAGATTAAGTCACCGGCGGATCCACCTTTTTGGGGTTTGTCCCATCCAAGAGCTCTTGTCAGGATGTCACCTTTTAGGTTTGTTTTTGTTTCCCTTAGGGTAAAGAGTTCATGCGTCATCTTTCTTGTTAAAACAAATTTGTCTTGCAGGATAGAAAGAATGAACTTTGAAATATCTTTTGGTGTTGAAAACAGTCCGGCATGTCCTGCTTCTCCACCAAGTGCGAATGATTTCTCATCATGGACCTGACCTTGAAGCATGCCTTGATAGACGTCATCATTTCTCTCTTCTGTCGGAGCGCATCTTTCCCTATTCGGATGATAAGAAGTATCTTTCATCCCTAACGGCTTGAAGATCATTAAGGATGCGTAATCATTTAAGCTTAATTTTGTAATCTTTTCGATGATCAATCCAAGAAGGATGAACCCGATATCTGAATAAACAATGTGTTCACCAGTCATATAAATCAAATCCATACTAAATATTCTATCTAGAACTTCTTCTTTATCCTTAAGCTTGCTGGCTCTTGAGATATCTGCGGGAAGCCCTGAACAATGCGTTAACAAATGATAAATCGTGATACCTTGATGCTTGAATCTCGGTAGAATCTTTTGAACTTCCGTATCCAGTGATAAAAGATTATTTTCAATCAGCTTCATCACCATTGTTGTTGTACTGATAACCTTCGTCAACGACGCAACATCATAGATTTCGTTTCCTTGATTCAATACCTTTTCAGGCTCTAAGCTTTTATACCCCACATAGTCACAAAACACATCCCCGTTTCCATGAACGACACACCATGATGCGCCTGGGAAGAAATTTTCTTTCACTGCAGGTTCTAATAACTCTCTTATTTTCTGATACATCATACTCTTAAGACTATTTTCTTGATGATGAGTGCGATAACCCCGATACCAGCCAAGGATGAGCTGACTGCAATCGCGACGATAGCTGGCGTGCTCAACCCCTCTTCTTCTGGGACTTCAATCAAAACGCATCCATCTTCAGTAAATTCATAGCCATCCTCGCATTCTACTGGAATTAAAACACATTCTCCATCAATATTCTCGTAACCATATTCACAAACCAAAGGTTCATCCACACATTCACCGTCAACTAAAACCTGTCCGATTTCACATGTGATTGGATCTTCTTCTTTAACAACATCGCTTTCCCATGGGAATCCTGGATAGGTTGTCCAATAAGTATCATTTAGTCTTTCAAGTGATTCTTGAACCATTGCGTTACTGCTGATGAGTGTTCTATAGGAGAAGAATGAAACGCCGATGATGCTTTCCTTGGTGGAGATGTAGCGTAGTTGTTCAATCAGTTCCTTCTCATCCTCCCAGGTTCCTTCTGCGTAACGGTAGAACCCTTGACCGATGATCAGATCAACGCCGTTAGCGAGCGTCAAATCCGCCCACCAGTCGACTAGATCTGCAAATGGTGCTGCGCTATGGTCNNAGCGTAAGGAGATGTATTGGATCCTTCTTCACCGCCTGATAGCCAAATGCCGAATGGACTGATTCCAAACTTGACATTCTTGTCATTATTCGTGTTATGCGTTGTGATGCTATAAAATAAATCTTCCATCAATATATCAATATTATGTCTTCTCCAATCATCCAATGTCTGATTGGTATCCTTCGTATTTTCATATGTTTCAGCATCCTGGCTGTCACTCATACCTGAATAGCTATAGAAATAGTCATCAAAATGAATGCCATCGACATCATACATTGACATCAATTCCTGAATCACGTTTTTAATATAGCTTCTCACCATATTTTCACCAGGATTCAAGAAGAGCTTGCCGCCGCTGTCCACCAAAACCATATCGGGGTTCTGTTTTGCAAAATTGTCATCGTGGAGGAGTGCGAGCTGCTCAGCCTTAGTCAATTCCCCGTTATTCGATACACGGTAAGGATTTAACCAAGCATGGAATTCAATACCTCTCTTATGTGCTTCCTCGATGATGAAACCCAAGACATCCCAACCTGGATCTACGCCTTCAATACCTGTTAAATATCTAGAAAATGGTGCATAGTCTGAATCATAAAACGCATCATTCATCGGTCTCACCTGGAAAAACATCGTATTGAAGTTATTCGCTTCAAGTCGGTCCAGCATGACGATGATTCTGCTCTTATAATCTGCTTCAGAGGTATGGAGCGCGATATCGATATTCGAAACCGTCGCTACCCAGACTGCTCTGATTTCTTCAGTTTTTTCTGTGTAGCTTGTCGGTAACAAGACTGGTATATTCGTATCGTAATAATTGACGATTTCTCCATCTCTGATGACATATAGGTTATCTTCAGGAATTGGAATATTCAGTCTGACGCGCTGTTCCAGTGTTTCTGANNGTCAGTTCAATAGTTGTTTCTTCGATATAGTACCAACCATCGTACTCCCCTGTGACTTGAATGAGTGGATCTGCTGGTTCTGTTTGATCGATATAAATTGTTTTTGAGGTAACGATGGATGCACCATCGTTATTACGGTAGCTAATGATATAAGTTCCTTCTGTATTCAAAGTCAGTGAATCACTATATTCAGTCCATACACCGTCATTGATCTTATATGAATAACTTGGAGCTGTTGAACTTATTGTGACGGTCGCGTTCTGATAGTATGGGTCATCGCCATCACCGGTTACGGTAATGGTTGGTGATGGGTATGTTTCTTCAACCACATTAATTAATCTTGTAACTTCAGCTGATTCTATACCATTTATATCAATCGTTTTGGTTATGATGTAATAGGACCCTGTATCATCTAAAACAAGCGGAATCGTATAAAGATTCCATGTTCCGACAGATTCATGATTCACAGCCATCCAAATCGTATTGGCTGAACTCGTTACCGTGACTGTTGAACCTAAGACATAACTTGTTCCAATCATCGTTCCGCT
>DOYO01000130.1 GCA_003518475.1 Acholeplasmataceae bacterium | reverse complement strand
GAAGGCATCGGTGTGCTGGAGCAAGCATACCAAAAGACAAATGACATCATCAGAAAGCTTAAATCCCTCAAGGCGAATATCTATAGGTACTATTACGATATCACCAAGAGGCAGTCAAAAAACGACTTGCAGATTTTACTCGAAAAATTACTGATTGAGTATAAGCAAAACTTCTTCGATTCCGCATATTACAACTTAAAAACCACAGATAGCTTGCCTAGATACAAACGCGCTATTTTAGAGTCTGTGAATAAGATACAAAACCATGAAGAAACCATGGATAAACTGGCAGCAATCGTGATGAAGGTCAAGCGTATCGAGGATTATAATGATGCGTTCCATTATGTTGAAGACAGACTGAGATTCATCCAAGACAGCTTCATTGCGCTTGAGCATCTGATTTTAGCGATTGATAGAAAAAATGAACAATATATCAGCGCTGCAGCATCCAAGATTTTGTTCTTCACCAATCTTTCTGATGACATTGAAGGCATCTTCAATAGACTCTTCAGGATTGTGATGACCAAAAAAGAACTTGACTATGGGTCGATGTTCAATTTGACACAAGCGAGAAACTTGGATACCCAGTCTTTATACAATCAGCGCAGAATGCGCATTGAACCGGTTGCTGAAGAGATTTTGTTCGATGACGATCTGATCAGCGAAGAATATAGACAAGAAAAGATCAAAGCATTGCTTAAAAATAACATTTTCGGCAAGAAGGAAATCGATCAGCATGTCAAGGATCTTCTTGATGGCAAGAAATACGTTGATGCATCCACGATTAATTTGGAAACACAAGAAGATTTCGTAAAATTGATTCTGATCTTCCTTTATTCTAAATCAGTCGGCATGCATTACGATATCGAAGTTTTATCCAAAGAATGCAAGAACAATTTCGTTACCTTCCAAAATTTTAGGATTAAAGGGGTGTAGACATGAATAAGACAGCAGCAGCAAAACAATTTAATGATGAATATATCAACTTCAAGGAAGGCGAAAAGACGATTTTTTCGAGAATCGTGAACAAACTGTTCCAGGTTAATTTCATTACCAAGAAAAAACCAGGAGATGTCAACGATTACCGTTTCATCTTAGCTTATAAAGAAACCTTTGAAGCATTCTTCGTTTTAACTGATTTCATCTTGAACGTCAAGCGTGAAGATGAAGTGGTTTACATCCAAAATGAGAATTTCTACAATCACATGCGGTTAAGAAAAACAGAAAGCATCCTGATTCTTGTCATCCGCATTCTCTACCAACGTAAGAAAGATTTCATCACACTGGATGAAAACGTCGAAATCTTCCTTCATGAAATCCATTCCGAGTTAACTAGAATCGGATACCTAGATCATAAACGCATCACCAAGGACAAACTTAAACCTGCATTAACCTTCTTAAGAAACTATAACATCATCGATTACATCGACAAGGGACTCCATGACGATGCACGCATCAAGATTTATCCAACCATCCTTTATGTCACCAATTTGGAAAGCATCAAAGACATCGTCAACAAGCTCGAAGGTTACATGGAAGGAGGTGCCGAAGACAATGAAGAAACTGACGAAGATTAAGCTGGTCAACTGGCACTTATTCTCCAATCAAACCATCGATATCAAGGATAACGCACTGATTTCCGGTGAAAACGGATCAGGTAAGTCCACCCTTCTTGACGCCATGCAATTTCTTTTTGTAGGGGGCAGAAGTGGATCCAAGTTCAACATTGCAGCAACAGATGATGCAAAAAGAACATTGGAAGGTTATGTCAGAGGACGTATCGGTGCTGAAAACAAAGAGTTTTTAAGAAATGGTGATGTCATCACCCATCTGGCACTAGAATTTTATGATGAACAAAGTAAGAAATATTCAGTCATCGGTTGTATTTTAGATCTTCCTAAACTTTCTGCAATCAAGGAAAGATTCTATCTTTTAGATAATGTCTCCATTCATGACGCACTTTTCTTGGAAAAGAAATATCCAAGAGATTACAAGAGCATGAAGGCGTACCTCAAGTCCATTGATGTTGAATTCGAACCATTTGAATCACAAAAGAAATATAGAGATGCTTTAGCCAGATTCTTTGGCATGGACGCGACCAAATATGCAAAAATCCTTCCAAAGGCTTTAGCTTTCCGTTCTATCGATTTGCAGCAATTCGTCTTCGAATTCCTGCTTGATGATGATCCGATTGACATTCAGTCTTTGAAAAATAATGTTGCTCAACTGAAAAAAGTCGAAGCTCAAATCAAACGGGACAAGGAAAAACTTGAAAAGTTGGATAACATTTCCAGAACCGGGGAAGATATCACACAAAGCAAGGAACAAAGAGATATCAATCAAATCATCGATCAATTGAACTGGGTTGAAAAAAGAGAAGAATTCATCAAGGAAAACGAAGCGAAGCTCGTTCAAATTGAAAAGAGACTGGATTATTTAAGAGATGCCAAATCTCAAGTCGATGCTCAAATTGAAGAAACCGATCAATCCATCTTGAATCTTGAAAGAGCTAAAAACGATAGCGACTTATCAAGGACCTTATCACAGTACCAAGAAGCATTACAGAAAAAGTCCAATGAGTATGAATCGCAGAAAACAATTCTTTCTCAGCTTAAGGAAAACCTCCAAAAGGAATTTACAACCATCAAAGAGCTGATCAACCTCCTTCCGAATGCCGTGATGAAGGATTTCGTCAATTACTATCAGCAGAATGAAGAACAGCTTTCAGCAAATGAACTCTCTGATCAGCTTGCAAACTTAAACGCTGAAGTGACTGCATACCTCCAAGCTTATCATTCTGAAAAAGATAAGCTGGAAGCTGAAAAACGCGAATTATCTGAACAGATCAGAAGCTCTCAACAACGTTTGAATCAATTGAAGCGCCACGTGAAGACCTATCCACAATATGTTGAAAACCTAATTCGTTCGCTCAACGAAGAACTATCTTCCCATTATCAAAAAGAAATCAGAGTGAAGCCATTATGCGAGCTCATCGAAGTATCCGATGAGCGCTGGAGAAACGCGCTTGAAGGATTCTTAAATACCCAACGTTTCGATATCATTGTCGATCCATCCTATTTTAATGATGCCTTGGATATTTACGACCGCATCAAATTTGAACAAAAGATCTATGGCGTCGGTCTTGTCAATACACAAAAACTAACCGCTTATGAGCAGCTCGTTCCAGGTACTTTAGCAGATAAAATATCGACAGATCACTCTTATGCGAGATATTACATCAACATGCTGTTAAACAATACGTATTGTGTGGAAGGAGTTCATGAACTTAAGAACTTCAACCGCTCCATTACGCCAACATGCATGACCTATAGCAATCACACCGCACGTCAAATCAATCCAAGAACCTATGAAATTCCTTTCATCGGAAATCAGGCGACAACCCTGCAAACCGAAATGGAATCTAAGAATTTGGCAATGCTTGAAGCGAAGATGGATAAGCTTTATGACATCACGGATAAAGGCGATAAGATTTTACGTCTTCTTTCCCAAAGCAGAAGCAATCAGCTGGTCCATCAGGGACAGATCCGGTATTTGGATCTGATCAAACAGACTAGAAGAGAATATACTTCGATTGAAGAGCAAATTAGATCTTTAGGCAAGGATAAGAACGTCGCCAAGCTGGAAGAACAAATTGATAAGGCGAAATTCGCAAAGAGACAGCTCAGAATTGACAGCGAAGGCTTTGTCGGTGAAATCGCAACCCAAAGAGACGAACGCCAACGGATCTTGGATTATATTGATGAAGTCAAAGAAAAGCTTGATGTCTTCATGTCCGCTCAGAAACAGATGGCATTGAGACATCCTGAAAAACTCTCCTTGGCAAATACGCAATTTTATGCATTAAAGATGAAATTCAAACAGGATCACGATGCAATTACCAATTATTTGGCTGCATCCAATGTATCCTTGAATTCACAGATTATCAAGGCGGAATCAGACATCGTGAACCAGATGAAAGCCTATATCGACTTGTTCCATTTCGGAGCAGCTCCATCGATGGATCATCTTGTTTACTATGAACAGGAAGCCCAATTGATCAGAAATAACAACCTAGTCAAATATGAACAGGAAGCAACTGAACTGAGAAGAAATTCCGAAATCGGATTTAAGGAAGAATTTGTCGGCAAGCTTCGTGCATCCATTGAAAATGCGCAGCAGCAAATTTCCGAACTGAACTTCGCATTGACGGATAAGACATTCGGAACAGACTCCTATCAGCTCATTTATAAAGCGAGCGATAATCCTGACTACAAGCTTTACTACCAGATCATCATGGGGAATGAAGCCATCAGCAAGCATACATTGTTTACTGAAGGATTGACCAAGAAGAATGAAACCATCTTGATGGAGTTATTCGAAAAGATCGCATCCAATGATCCTGAGTATGATTTACTGACATATAAGTTCCTAGACTATAGAAACTATATGGCTTATGATATCGAAGTGACGAACAAGAATGGCAATAAATCCTATTTCTCCAAGGTATCCAAGGAAAAATCAGGCGGTGAAACCCAGGTTCCATTCTACATTGTCATCGCAGCATCCTTCCAGCAGCTTCTTACAAAAAACAAGCGTGTGGACTCCGGCTGCATCGTTTTATTCGATGAAGCCTTCAACAACATGGATGAAAGCAGAATCGATGCCATGATGAAGTTTTATAACAGTTTAAGCATTCAATTACTGATCGCTGTACCACCTCAACGTGTATCCAATATCATCAATTATGTGAACACAAGTCTTGTCATCGTTAAAGAAAACGATTATGCGATTGTTGAAACATTCAAAGACGATAGAAACATACATCTGTAATCAAGATGGCCCGGCTGGGCCATCTTTTTAGTAAAATATAAAAGGAGATCACCATGAAAAAAATAACTTTTGATGATTTGAAGAAGTACAACAGCAGTTATGA
>DOYO01000012.1:590-9059 GCA_003518475.1 Acholeplasmataceae bacterium | reverse complement strand
TTCAAATCCCCTCATCTCCACCATGTTGATTATACCAAGGTGCTGTGTTTTATACCTTGTCATACCCAAGCCTGCTGTCTTGTCATACCCAAGACGCTGTGTAATGGAGATATTTTTGATTAAATCCAGCAATTTCAAAATGAAAAAGATTCGGAGATTACTAGTAGATCTAGTGCTCTGAATCTTTTTTATGTTCTGACAGTCTGAGTGCGTTGAGTTACTCCCATTGCTCGAAATTATGCCAAATAATGTGTGTCGGAAACATATTTTTAGGCATTTCATGTTCCCCCATTCCAGACTTTTCTTATTGTTGGAACAATTTTTGTTGACTTTCCAATTATATGTTCTACTTGTTGTGTCTACTTTATTGACAGAGATCCACTTTATTGTTTTTTATACTGAAATTCTAATTATTCTGTTCGTATTATTTAGTCATAACAACTAAGGTATTGCATTCGTGAGTACCTGAAAAGAATCCAATAATTGAATTTTTAAAATTCATTTCTAGTGGTAATGATTTTTTATTTTCAAATAAATAGGTTTTACAAATATCTATTTGATCTTTCTTTATTATATACCCACTATAAGAATCAAATCCTCTTAACCAGTTTTCTAAAAAGATATTCATTTCTTCATATGTTTGAAAGCTTTTATCATCAATTAAACAATAATACTTATAATATGGTTTGTCATTTCTATCATCTTTCAAATTTGGGTAAGCCGGTATAATCTCTCCGTGACTATCTTTATTAAAATCCTCTTTATCTGAATTAAAAAGCATAAAAGTCCACTCTGTAATTATCATAATATTATCTTTTGCTATTTCTTTAATAATATCGTAAATTTCTTTCATGTTTTTGCAATAAACATCAATAAATTTGATTGACTGAAAACTACCAAGCAAAGATGTGTCTGGAGTCCCAATTTGTTTAATGAAATAATCTCTATTATAGTTTTCTCTTCCGGCGATTTTCCTAATAATTTCTAGTTGTTTTATTATTTTTGCTTCTATCGAAACATCTGATGTAAAATCTAAAATATTCATAGATAAGATCTCCTTATTTTTCATTATTTAAACTACATTGAGATTGGACTAAGTGATTTATAAACAGATGGTTCTAATCGTTCATATTCATACCAATCCAAAAGCAATTAAGATCTATATTGGTCCTAATTTTTGATGAAATACTGAAAGTTGTATACTATTTAATTTATTTTTCAACTCTGTAATAGTGCAACTATTTTTTAAATACGTTAATCGTTCACTACTAATATTCAAATATAATTTTATTCCAGACTTGTTGGTGTCAAACTGAATATATCGCGAATTATATTTAATAATGATATATGCATCAATGAAATCTTCCCAATCGAATTTTTCCATAATCGTTTTTCCTAAGCTCAGATATATCCCATTATTAGAAACATTAACTTTTGTAAAAAATGCTTTTTGAGCGAAAAATAACAGTAAACCCATAGATAGATCGACAATCCCAATTGGTACAAGAACAATAACTACTCGATTCCCCATAAATAGAACAAAAGTCAATATAGATATATTTGCGATTGCAATACTGAACAATGTAGTACGCAAAATCGTACTATTTTTATAAAATGTGTAGACCACAGGAATCACCCTTTCTCTTGCAATTATATTTATTGTCAACTATATAAGCCATAAATATTGTGTGTTGGAAACATATTTTTAGGCATTTTATGTTCCCCCATTTTATATTTTTTTATAACCATTTTAAAGACTGTAAACCAAATGTTATTTTGAGATTATTGAGTTGTAATCGTTATTGTTGTGTCACTTTTCAATTTATTATGTATCCCACATCTATGAATATGAATAACTATTTCGATTATATCATTATAGTAATCAAATTGAATAACTTGGTTAACAATTACAATCTTCTGTTATTCGAAAGTTCGGTTTAAATCCCCTCAATTATGATAGTTTATTCAAACTCAAAATACATGGTGTAAGGATTTTATTTTTTCAATTTCATAGATGTTTCATCTGTAAAACTAAAGAAAACAATATAAATGATGGTATATAGTCCTTAAAAAACGACACTTTTCACAATAATGACACAGCACCTTGGGTATGACAAGACAAATTTTGATTATATCCAGCGATTTATAAAAAAAGATTCAGAGAATACTAGTAAATCTAGTGTACTGAGTCTTTTTTTGTTATCAAATACTTAGTCTGTGAAGTTACGCTAATGTATAGAAAATATACTTTTTCATGTATGTCGGAAACATAGTTCATGAGTAAATCTATTTTTCATGCTTACATTTTTAAATAATTGATGAGGTCCCGAAATATTTTCTATATTCGACTACATAATTGAAAAATTCTATTATTCTTTAAAGTTTTGCTTACTATAGTTGTATAATTGGTAGTATTTGATTATTAAATCAATTGAAAAAAATAGGATACCAGAAACTAATGTAGCAAGCAGTGTAAATAATACCCATTGAGGTAAGTCAAGAGTATTGTGAAATATTAACAATAAACCTAAAAATAGAAAAAAAATAATTAAATATATCTCAAATCTAATAATTATAAGAATTTTGTTTTTGATTACATTTACTTTTTCTTCAATTATATCAGCTTGTTCTTCAGAAAGAGTTTCATCATTTTCACTTTCTAAATTTTCACTTTCTAAATCCGCTTCTAATTTATCAATTACTCCTTTTTGTTCTTTTTCATTTTTCTTTCCAAATACATATAAAATCCAGCTAAGAATAATAACAAAAAGAGAAACAATAAGCATCAATACTCTATTTTTTATTTCGCCTGCAGGCAATATAAATACTGAAACTATGACGAAACCAAACACAAACGAATAAAATATTGGTAGAAATAAACTCGCTTTATTTGCCTTTCTTAAACTTTTGATTAACTTTTGAGCATCAGTTTTTTCTTTCATTTCAGTTTTCCTTTTTTTATGCAAAAGATGTTTTTGAAAATTGTGTAGTTGTTTCATTTTTCAAAAATAAAAGACAGTAAAAACAATAATCAATTAAAGTATAAGCGATGCCTTTCTAAAGCGATATATTCTCATTAATTTCACCTTCTATTCTATCTGTAACTCATTAGATCAAGTGATTTTTAAATAGATGGTTCTAATCGTTCTTGTTCATACCAATCCACAATACCAAATTTTAAATTGGCAGCTACTAATATTAAAATTGGTAGGATAATATCAAGCATAATAAATGTTGCAGAACTTATTTGAAGCCTAAACGCAGGGAAAATCCATCCAGTTATCCAGCTTGAAGGAAACCACAATATAAGAACTGATATCAAGTAAATCCATGATTTTGCAATTAACTTTCTTAAAAACGATGGTTGCTTAATATTCATTTTTGATTTTCTTTTGATTACATAATAAGTACTTGATATAATGCCAATAAATGGAGGAACAAACCCGCCACCAAAAAGAAATAAAAGAATAAAAAAGAGTGGGAAAATTTTAAAATAATAACTCTCAATCAACAAATTTGCAAGAATAAGTATTACAATACTTATCAAAACGGTTATGATTCCTGTAATTAAAAAATCAGGTATTATGGAAAATGCCGGCAAACCTGCATGCCAAATTTTATCAGGGTCAGCGACATCTATAGCATAAATTAAATATGAGTTTGATTTACTTCCAGCTTGAAGTATTTCTCCAATTCCATGTATAAATCCAATTATTGCACTGTATGTAACTAAAACAACTGTACTGACTTTCATTGGATTACATGCTTTAGAGTCATATTTATCCATAATTAAATACCCCCTTAGTTTCACTCGATAGATTACTGTTACCTAAATGCCACCTGTGTTTTTATTATAGTAAAAGATCACAATTTCATGAGGAATAAAGACCGTACATGGTTAGACTAAGTGATTTTCAAACAGATGACTACTTAAATCTTTTAAACAACTTCGCTAGTTCTCCACCCAACAGCGGTATAATTCCTAGCACTGCTGCAAACATGAACTGAATCAAAGTCAGATCAACATTCGTCTTAAAGACTGCATTGATGCCTGGAACGAAAATCACAACGAAAAGTAATCCGAATCCGAATAAAAACGCGTAATTCACATACTTATTCGAAAATGGATTCATCTTGAAAATAGATCTTGTTTCACTTCTTGCTGAGAATGTACGAAGCAATTCTCCAGTAATGATGGTGATGAATGCGAAGGTTTCTCCAAGTGTTTCAGGTCCACTCATGACATACGTTCCAATATAATAACTGATCAAGACTGCAACTGCTAAGAAAACGCTCTGGAATCCGATGGTAATCCCCATAAATTTATCAACAATCGTCGCGTTCGGATCATTCGGCGGCTGGTTCATGACATCTGTTTCCTTTTGTTCAAGACCGAGCGCGAATGCAGGCAGACTATCTGTGACTAAATTAATCCATAAGATTTGAATAGCAAGTAAAGGAGATCCCCAGCCAAGGAGCATCGCAACAAAAATAAGCAAGACTTCTCCGACATTGCAGGAAACCAAATATCCGACAAACTTTCTAATATTTGCGTAAATCACACGACCTTCTTCAATAGCATCGACGATGGTAGTAAAATTATCATCCATTAAAACCATATCTGAGGCTTCTTTTGAAACGTCCGTACCGGTAATCCCCATGGCAACTCCGATGTTTGCTTGTTTCAAAGCAGGCGCATCATTGACTCCATCTCCGGTCATGGATGTAATTTGTCCATTGGCTTGAAAAGCCTTAACGATTCTGACCTTATGTGTAGGAGATACTCTCGCAAAAATGGAAGTGTGCTTCACTGCATCATTTAAGTCATCATCTGTCATTAAATCAAGTTCTTCTCCGCTTAACGCGATTTCTCCATCTTTTAAGATCCCTAAAGATTTTCCAATCGCAGAAGCGGTCAGCTTATGATCTCCTGTAATCATCACGACACGGATGCCTGCCTTATGGCATAAAGCGATTGCAGGTTTCACTTCTTCTCTAGGAGGATCAATGATTCCGACTAAACCGACGAAAATCATCCCTTTTTCTTCATGCAGGATATTTTTATATGCACTGATAGGTTTCATTGCGAATGCGAGTACGCGAAGCGCTTTAGATGCCAACGCTTCATTTTGAGATTCGATATTTTTAACAAATTGATCATCAATCGGTGTAACAACACCATGATCCATATAATGTGTCGATATGGATAAAACCTGATTAAGAGCGCCTTTGGTCAATAATCTCTTACCGTCATCGAATTGATGAAGCGTGCTCATTGATTTTCTGACAGAGTCAAATGGATACTCATCGAGTCTAGGATGCAACTTTCTAAACTCTTGATGACTTATACCATTTTTTTCAGCAAGCGTCACCAAAGCGAGTTCTGTAGGGTCTCCGATCAAATTGTTATCTTCTATAGAACTATCGTTGCACAACACACCGATTTCCGTCAGCAAGTCAATCGTGTGATTCTTTTCACTGATTTCACCTTCGAAGGAATAACCGTTTCCAGTGACACCAACCATATTTTTTAAATCATAAATCTTTGTTACAACCATCTTATTTTGTGTCAGTGTTCCTGTTTTATCGGTTGAAATGACTGTGACACTGCCCAAGGTTTCTACTGCTGATAATGCTTTAACAATGGCTTTCTTGCTCGCCATCTTTCTCATACCTAATGCCAATACGACGGTAATGACGGTAGGAAGTCCTTCTGGAATCGCAGCTACTGCCAAGCTGACGCTGATAATGAAGAGTTCTAACGGGTCAAATCCATAGATTAAACCTACAACAAAGATTAATGCTACAACGACAACAGAGACGATGCCAAGCATCTTTCCTAATTTATCAATTTTAATTTGAAGCGGGGTGAGCGCATCATCCACTTCATTCAACATCGTCGCAATCTTTCCGATTTCAGTTTCCATACCAACCTTTACTACAACACCTAACCCTCTTCCATAATTGACGACTGTCGAAGAAAATGCTAGATTCACCATATCACCGATCGAAGTATTCAAGGGAAGTATTTTGTCACAATCCTTTAAGACTGCAACCGATTCACCCGTTAATGTGGATTCATCAATTTTCAAATTAATCGTTTCAACAAGTCTTAAGTCAGCAGGAATATAATCTCCTGCTTCAATAGAAACCAAATCACCAACGACAAGGTCGGTAATTTCAATTGTGGAAAGCTTATTATTTCTCCAGACCTTCGCATGCGGTCTGCTCATCGATTTTAATGCTTCAACTGCATTGTTCGCTTTTCTAGCTTGAACAATACTGAGCGTCGTATTGAGGATGACAATCACAAAGATAAAAATACCATCTGTGATATGGCCGCTCGCTACGATACTGATAATCCCTGCAACAATCAAAAGAATATTCAAAAACTGTTTCAATTCTTCAAAGATCATTCTTAGAATTGATTTTCCTTTGGTTGCTTTTAACTCATTTTTTCCATATTTTTCCAAACTTGCAGATATTTCTGCGTTTGTTAACCCCTTGAATCCGGGATAAAGTTCTGTTAAAAAATCTTTTTTAGGCTTCGTATGCGCACTCAATCCAAATCACTCCTTAAAAGTGTGTAATCTCACATGCTTATTGTAACATCATTCGATTGTTTTTAGAATGAAAATCGAGATACCCAGGAAGATCAGTATCATGATATAGAGATAAGCTGTCCCTCCAAATAGATCCATAATGGTTCCAGAAATGGATGTTCCAAGGATAGAACCGATGCCGTAAGCTGTAAACATCACACCATATTTTCTTGAATACTGCTTGATTCCGTAGAATTCTTTAATCGTGGCAGGCACAATCGCAAGCCAAGCTCCTAAATTGAACCAAAATAGTCCAAAGGAAATCACATAAAGAATGAGATGCTGTCCTTGATTCACCAAACCAATAACGGATGCAAAGAAAATCAGAAAAAGACTTAACAAAACAGAGAATTTAAACCCTTTTCGATCCATCAATCTACCAAAAATTGGTCTTGCAACACCGTTCATGAGTGCGAAAAACGACAAGGATAAGGTTACTTCTCTTGCATCAAATGCATAATAGACAACACCGACTTGATAGGATAATCCAATCATCATCAGACCAATGGTCGTTGCGATGACGAAGAGTCCATAAATGCGTTTGAAGGGCTTAAGCTTTTCAGTCACGACTAAATCGGGTTTTATAGATTTAAAATCTTTCTGTTCTTTAAGGATAAACAAAAACGATAGCGGCAATTGAATGATCAGAAATAACATCCCGAAAATCAAAAATGTCTGATTAAGGCTTGTATTTTGAATCAAGGTGATGGCAAGCGGAGCAGTCAGCAATGGCGACATGCCAAACCCCAGCAAAATAAAACCAGTCATCAAACCGCTCTTTTTCGGGTATAGCTTTTGAACCATATATATGGGGACGCCATAAACCATTCCAACCCCAATACCGATTAAAACACCATAAGAAACAACAAGTAATAGATAGCTATCAGATAGACCTGAAATGAACCAGCCAATGGAAATTAAAAGTGTTCCGAAAAATACAAATCCTCTTAATCTTGAAGGTTTCAGCAAACGGCCGGATACCATCATTGACAATGCATAAAAGAATAAGGATGTCATGTATGGAAAACCACTTAAAAACGTACCTATCTGGTATTCTGTTTCAATGTAATAACGAAACACACTGTACGCATATACAGTTCCCATCATTAACATCATCAGTATGGAAGATAAAATCATCAATGCATGTTTTTGTTGTTGCATCGCATCTCCTTGAACATCAAAATATCTTTAATTATATCATAAAGCAAAGATATAGAAGGAACAAATGATAATCAAAAAAAACGTGCAGATTTGCACGTTTCCTTTATCCTTCTTATAGTTTTTGACTTAATACTTTATCGATGAATTTTACTGTGATATCTGGATCAAATTGACTTCCTGAACATCTCTTCAATTCAATAATGGCATCTTCAACGCACATGCCCTTTCGGTATGGCCTGTCTGCTGTCATGGCTTCAAAGGAATCCGCTACACAGATAATTCTAGAGAATAAGGGGATTTCTGTTCCTTTCAAACCTCTAGGATAACCTCTTCCATCCCAGCGCTCATGATGAGATAAGGCATATTCTGCAAGTCCTGAATACTCATCAGCGGCTTTAAGAATCTGATATCCTACTTGAGTATGCGTCTTAATGATTTCAAATTCTTCATTGGTCAACTTGCCAGGTTTATTCAAGATTGCATCAGGGATTGATATTTTTCCGATATCATGATACATTCCTGCAAGTTCAAGCAGATCAACTTCTTCCTTGCTGATTCCGAGTTCAATTCCAATCTTCTTACAGAATGTGCTGACACGCTCTGAATGGATTTTCTCTTCGACATATTTATCAGTCAAGGTATTGAGAATCGCCTTAATGGCATGATTTCTAATACTTGTTCCAACAGTCACTTTATGGCGGTATAA
>DOYO01000012.1:0-530 GCA_003518475.1 Acholeplasmataceae bacterium | reverse complement strand
GCAAATTCATCTCCGCCAATGCGTGCGACAACATCTTCCATATCAAATACCTTCATAAACAACCTTGAAACAAGTCTAATCGTCATATCGCCTTGGGAGTGTCCATATGCATCATTGATGATTTTTAAACCATTGATATCAATCATCATGATACCTAAAGGGAAACTTCTTTGTGAAATAAACCGATGGTAGGAATAAACAAAATACCTGCGATTATATAAATCCGTCAAGTAATCATGATAGCTTATATATTCGATTTCTTTTTGTTTCTGTCTTTCCACAGTGATATCTTTGGAGTGCAAAATATAGCCATTAAGCTGACGCTCTTGAAATAAAGGTGTAATGGATAGATTCAATATGCGTTTCCCTGACTTTTTAGTTTGAAAGAATTTGCTTTGTCTGACCTTATCAAAATCATACTCGACTTCCATGTTGATATCTTCAAGGTTTTCCAGTTTTTTTGCCATTTCTGGATTCAAATTTGGATTATCAAACAATCTTAATCCATTAATCTCTTTTGGATCAACAAC
>DOYO01000084.1:4023-5234 GCA_003518475.1 Acholeplasmataceae bacterium | reverse complement strand
ATGCTATAATATGAACAAATAAGGAGATATAAATATGCCATCACCAATACTGATTCAAAAATTAGCTGAACTTGCTGTAAAAGTAGGAGTTAATGTACAAAAAAATCAATATGTCGTTATTCGGGCAACCACAGAAACCAAAGAATTTGCAAGAGCGCTCACAGAAGAAGCATACCTTGCAGGTGCTAAAAAGGTTCATGTCGGCTGGACAGATGATTTCGTATCCCACAGCGCGCTTATCCATCAAAATGTAGAAGAACTCGAAAACNNTTCATTTCTGTAACATCGCCAATTCCAGGGCTCAACAAGGATGTCGATCCAATCAAAGCGCAAAGATCTGGAATTGCAATGTCCAAAAAACTCGCATTTTTAAGAGAACATACCATGTCGAATAAATCACAATGGGTCGTTATCGCTGCTCCAAATCCAATTTGGGCTAAGCAAGTATTTCCAAAGCTGGACGAACATGATGCTGTTGAAGCACTATGGAATGCGATCTTTGAAGCAAGCAGAGTCACGTTAAAGAACAATCCGATTGCGGAATGGGAAAAACACAATGAAATCCTGCTCAAGCACAATCAAGTGTTGAATAAGTTGAATTTCAAGCATCTTCATTTTAAGAATTCTCTTGGAACTGATTTGATTGTCGAACTCGTTCCCAACCATATCTGGGCTGGTGGAGGAGAAATTGGAGCAAACGGTGTGTATTTCAACCCAAATATTCCAACAGAAGAAACATTCACCATGCCATACAAATGGGGAACTAGAGGTCATGTTGTAGCAACTAAGCCCCTAAATTATCAAGGTAAGCTCATTGAAGATTTCTGGTTGGATTTCAAGGATGGCAAGGTTGTCAACTTCGATGCGAAGAAAGAAAGAGAAGCATTGAAAAACATTTTGGAAACTGATGAAGGAGCAAGTTATATCGGTGAAATCGCACTGATTTCCCATGATTCTCCGATTTCAAATACAAACATCTTATTTTTAAATACACTATTTGATGAAAATGCATCTTGCCACATGGCTTTGGGCAGAGCATACCCGATGAATGTCAAGGGCGGACTCTCTTCATCGATCGCTGATCTTGAAAAGATCGGTTATAACAATTCCATGGTGCATTCTGATTTCATGTTCGGAAGCGCAGATATGGAAATTACAGGATTGACCCAAGATGGAAAAACTGTCAAACTCTTTGAAAAAGGCAACTTCAT
>DOYO01000084.1:0-3959 GCA_003518475.1 Acholeplasmataceae bacterium | reverse complement strand
AGTCGCACAAGCGAAATTAGAAAAGAATGAATATAGTTATGATTTATATTTAGATAACGGTGCTAAACGCAGCAAGCTTTTTGACATGAAAAAGAATGCTGGATTCATTTGGGAGACCGATGAGGCAATCCTATTTTCTTATGCGAAAAACAAGAAGGAAGAAAAGCTTCAAAAAGAAAGCAACAGCATCTACTACAGATATTCAATTCAAACCAAGAAATCAGAAAAAGCATATGAATTTCCCTTTTCTGCAACCATCATAGAGATTATCAGCAGCAATGAACTTTTATTGTCTTCTTCATTGAATGCTGATGAACATAAGCTCTATAGTGCCAACAAAGATGATCGTAAGAAATTACTCGATCAGGCTAAAAAACAAGCCTTATACGAAAACATTCAAGAAATTCCTTTCTACTTCAACGGCAAAGGCTTTACGGCAAACAAACGCAACCAATTATTCATTTATAACATCAGTTCGAAGGAATATACACCACTTGTCGATAATAATTTCAGTGTGGAAATCACGCGTCTATCAGACGACAAAAAAACACTTTACTACACAGGCCAGCAAATGACTGGAGTCAGAAGTCTAACTTCTCAGATCTATAAATATGATCTTGAAAAAAGATCTAGTGAGCATATTTTTGAAAATAATAAATTCGCTATTAATGGGTTATTTATCGTTTCTGGAGAAATCATCGTTGCTGCAACAGATATGATAGATTTCGGTTTAAATCAAAACAGCGATTTCTATATCCTAAAAAACAAGAAACTCAATCTCTTAAAGACCTATGGACAAGCGCTTGGAAATTCAGTCGGCACCGATTGCAAGCTTGGTGGAAGTAAGAACAGTCTTGTTTTGAAGGATAAATTATACTTTATCTCGACCATTGATGATCATACAGAGTTAAACTCTCTAGATCTTAAAGGCAATCTCCAAATGGAATATGTGTTTGATGGAAGCATCGATGGAATAGAATTTTCAAACAATCAGCTTTACTTCAGCGCACTGCATAAACAAAAACTTCAAGAACTCTATCAAATTGATCTTACCTCTCAAAAACAAGTTCAATTATCAAACTTCAATCGAAAAGTTTTATCTAAAAAATATGTTGCTGTACCAAAGGAAGTTACCGTAAAATCATTAACGCACATCGTTAAGGGATGGGTTTTGTTGCCTAAAGACTATGATTCTACAAAGAAATACCCCGCAATCATGGATATCCATGGTGGACCAAAGACAGTCTATGGTAAGGTTTTCTATCATGAAATGCAGTATTGGGCAAATGAAGGTTACATTGTTTTCTTTGCCAATCCACGTGGATCAGATGGGAAAGGGAATGAATTTGCAGATATCAGAGGGAAGTACGGAACCATTGATTACGATGATTTGATGGGCTTTGCTGATCAAGTGATGAAAAAATATCCAGCAATTGATCAATCCCGAGTCTTTGTTACAGGAGGATCATACGGCGGATTCATGACGAACTGGATTGTCGGCCATACCAACAGGTTTAAAGCTGCTGCGACACAGCGCAGCATTTCCAATTGGCTGTCATTTCATGGGACTTCAGATATTGGATTTTACTTCTCCAAGGATCAGACAAGCGGTCATCCCAATTTAGATACGGATCTATTATGGAATCAATCGCCGATGAAATATGCGATGTCTATTGAAACGCCATTGCTCTTCATTCACTCAGATCAAGATTATAGATGTCCGATTGAACAGGCGATGCAGTTATTTACCATCATCAAGGAAAAAGGCGTGCCTACAAAATTAGTTTGGTTTAAAGGTGAAACGCATGAATTATCCAGAAGTGGAAAACCACAGGCTAGAATCAAGAGGCTTNNTGGCGTTTTTCAATTGTGTAAATTTTAAGAATATTTGATCTATATATTTAAAAACCATATATTTTATGTTACAATAAGTTCAAATTACGAAAAGGGGGTTTACAATCATGTGGTGGGAACAATTAAGTTCTTTTCAACAGGGGATGTTCATTATCGCGGTCAGCGCGAGTTTTGTGATGCTGATCTTTTTAGTCCTTATGCTGATTGGTATTGAAGGCTCTGATTTTGATGGTATTGATGATGTATCTGATGTTGATGTTATAAATGATGAACCGCTTTCTGGAATTGGTGGATTAAAGATTCTGACAATCCGTGGAATACTGGCATTCATCAGCATGGGCGCATGGACTGCGTATATATTGGTGAATTGGATGCATCCATTAATTGCATCAGCGATTGGTATTGTTGTAGGTGCTATATCCGCTTATCTGCTTGCACTAGCATTTAGAGCAACTTATAAATTGGAATCATCGGGAAATTTGGATTATACCAATGCAATCGGACAGATTGGCACAGTTTACATCAGAGTTCCCAAATCAAAGATTGGTAAAGGAAAGATTACCTTGACGATTCAAGAAAGATACATTGAAGTTGATGCCATGACAGAGTGGGATCAAGATTTAATGCCGAAAACTATTGTAGAAGTGATTGGAATTGAGGATACGACGACACTCATCGTCAAACCTAAGTAATAAGATCTAAAAAAAAATAATAATAACAAAATAAAGGAGAATAGAACATGTTTAACGTATACGCATCATTCAGTGATTTTGTTGGTCCAATTGTTACGATTGTCATTATTTTATTCACAGTTCTTGTATTTATCGTTTCCAGAATTAGAAAATGTCCTTCGGATAAAATTCTAGTTGTTTATGGTAAAGTCGGAAGCAATACCGATGGATCCAGCAAATCCGCATTATGCATCCATGGTGGAGCGAAATTCATCATTCCATTCATTCAAGCATACCAGTTCCTTGATTTGACTCCAATGTCNNGGTATTTCCACAGAAATCGGAGTCATGCAGAATGCAGCTGAAAGACTTTTAGGCCTTAAGATGGGTGAAATTCAAGAATTGGCTAAGGATATCATTTTTGGACAGTTGCGTTTAGTCATTGCAACCATGGATATTGAAGAAATCAATACAGACAGAGATAAATTCCTTGAAGCAGTTTCAGGAAACGTGGAAACAGAATTGAAAAAGATCGGTTTACGTTTAATCAACGTGAACGTAACAGACATCAACGATGAATCCGGTTATATCGAAGCGCTTGGTAAAGAAGCAGCAGCAAAAGCAATCAACGACGCGAAGAAGACAGTTGCTGAAAAAAATAGAGACGGTTCCATCGGTGAAGCCAATGCCCATAGAGATCAAAGAGTCCAGGTTGCGCAAGCAAACGCGACAGCGATTGAAGGGGAAAATAAATCACTTGGTGCTATTTCTCAAACAAATGCCACACGCCGTGAAATTGAAGCTGAATCCTTGAGAAGAGCGATGGCAGCTGAAAAAATTGCAGCAGCGAAAGCATTGGAAGATTCATATTTAGCAGAACAAAACGCAGAACTTGCACGTGCTAACCGTGAAAAAGCGACACTTGAAGCTGACGTTATCGTTAAATCAGAAATTGAAAAACAAAGAAGAGTCATCGAAGCGGAAGCACTTGCTGAAGAAATCAGAAGAAAAGCCAAGGGTGAAGCTGACGGTACTTATTCCAAGCTGGAAGCGGAAGCGCGCGGTAGCCTTGAAATCCTTTCTAAGCAAGCTGAAGGTTTTAAGCAAATCGTNNGTTAGAATTCAAGTTGAAGCGATCAAGAATCTTAAGTTTGACAAGATTACTGTTTGGGACAGCGGAAATAACGCAGATGGACAATCTTCGACTGCAAATTTCGCATCCTCATTGATGAAGTCAATCCCACCAATGAAGGAATTATTCGAAATGGCTGGCATGGAACTGCCTAAGTATCTTGGCAAGTCCATTGAAGATGCATCTGTTGAAGTTAAAGAAGAACCCAAAGTCAAAGAAGAACCCAAAGTTAAAGTAGAACCTAAGAAATAATGCAAATGCCCCACGAAAATGGGGCATTTTTTATGTTTAGCAACAAAAAA
>DOYO01000149.1 GCA_003518475.1 Acholeplasmataceae bacterium | reverse complement strand
TCAATGATCACAACGAATTCATCCCCGCCAATTCTCGCGATGAAATCATCCTTACGCACGGAATTTCTTAAGATTTCAACGAGTTGAACCAATGCCACATCACCGACTCTGTGGCAGTAATCATCATTGATCTGCTTGAAATCATTGATATCAATCATAATACCGCTGATCACCTTGTTCTGGTGTCTGTTATTTAAGCGATATGCAATCTGATACTCATATTCTCTTCGATTATATACCCCGGTTAACGCATCCGTATTGGTCATTCTCGATTGAATGTAAATATAAACAATCAAAATAGATAAAACCATGGATGGCCACATCAAATTCAAGTTTTGATAAATCAATTGCAAAATAGCTGCGATTACTGTTGGAATGGGGAACACAAGCAATGCCCAAAAATCTGTTTTCTTCAATTTAAATCGATTCAGCAGCACGTAAACCAAACTGATAAGAACCAATGAAAAAGAAAACAATGGCGACAAAAAGAATAGTTCTCCCCGGAAAACCACATTATTCTGATCAATATAAAATAAATAGTTTCCATTTAAACTTAACAGAGTGTACATAATTTGAACTGTCAATAACGGTCCTGCAACCAAAACCACATATTTGAAAGCCCTCATGTTTTGTTCGACATTGAAGGTGATATAAAACATCCAGAACATGACAATGATGAGTTGAAGGATGTAATAGATAGAAATTGAAAACATCATCAGCGCTCTTGCTAAAAGTGAAGTATCTCCAGATAAATAGACTGCAATCGAGTCAAATGCTAAAATTGTGATGTTCGACCACAACAAAATATAAAAAATCTTATTCAAATAATACTTCTTATGTGCATGTTTAATCAAGCTGAAGTAAATAATCAAAAGAATAAGTATGCTAATTAGATTGGTTTGTACCGACTCAAGCACCATTGTTCCACCCTCAAGAGATGTGTTTTCATTAGTAATGATATCATAAAAATCATCGAATCGTACTTCTAATTTATCTATTTTATGAAATCGCTATTTAATCGAAAACTATTCTTTAGTTGCAATCTTCAAAACCCTATTCACGATAGCGTTGCGATTTCTAAATCTTCAGCGTGAACTAAATGCTTGTTACACCAAATATCTTCTATCAAGGCATACTGCTTCTTGAATAAATAAAGAAGCTTATAATGATTAAATTTGTCAATTTCAGTGAGTTTTTCTACCAGTTTCGCTTTTCTTCCTTCAACAGATGCGACAAATGAAACAGGGATGATTCCATTAGATGAGTAAAAAGCTTTTTGTCCATCAGGTAAAAAAACTTTAAATATTTTCTTAAATTCATCAGGTAGATTAATCGAATGATCGATTGATTTTATTCTATATTCAGGATGATACACCTTGTTTTTCGAGCGTTCCAGATAAAGTAACAAACTGATGATAGATAACGCTGTTGCATATAGCAAAATGTATGCTCCTGTTTCTACAAGATGATTAAATAAAAACAAAACGACTAAAAATGAGATCAGCAGCATCATTTGGATTATAGCGAACGCATAAATAGCAATTCGACAAGATTTTATATTTTCATTGGTAAACATAAGGCTACCTCCTCAGTTCGATTGTGATATCCAATTCTATTTTACTTCATCAAGACCTTTCAATATTGACTGTACGAACTATGTAAGAAAATCTTAATATAAATGAGATATAAAAAGAAATACACCCCGGTAAACGGAGTGCAAAATTTCAAAATGAAGTTTAATTATATCTTCTAGATTGCCTTCAAATTATCAAAGTGAACAATATACCTGATTCGGTTTTCATCCTCAATGAGTGCATACTTCTTCTGACTTACATAAATAAGTTTAAATTTGTCGACACATTGTTCTTCTGTGAGCTGTTTGATCAAGTAAGCTCTTTTTCCTTCTAAAAATTCAATAAATACGCCCGGTATGATTTTGTTTTCAACATAGTATGCTGGTTTTCCGTCTGGCATGATCAGCATGACATTTTTAACAAAAGAACTTGGCAAATCTAATTTGTGAGTTAAACTCTGAATGATATAGAAAGATTTGTATAATTCATTTTTTTGACGTTTGATGTGAATGAATATGTTCAACAATACCACTAAAACTGCAATAATCAACGCGAGAATCCAGTATTTTTGAAGTGAGTCTATCGATAAGCCGATTGAAAAAATGATAACGAACAAAACAACCTGTATGAAGGTGTATAAATAAAAAGCAAATTGACGATATTCTTTACTAATTCTTGCAGATTGCATTTTGACCTCTTCTTGTAGAAGCATAGCGTATGCGGTTCATCCAAGAATCCCCTCTACACTATATAAACGTAAAAAGCCATGATTCTTATTGGTACAATATTTCATAATATTAAAAAAAGCCCATTCGGTCATGTATCTATCTTACCGAATGGGCTCTTGTTTAAAAATGTTTCAGTTGATTGTTACTAGATCAATGGGACGGTAATTCCTGGCATCAAATATTCAAACATCTTTTGACCCAGCATCCATGTAGGAGTCATAAGTTCAAGATGCAGTTCGGTAGCTCCGAGCATATCCAATTCAATTTCATAGATTGCTGGATCTGCGGTTGGAATGATGTTGATTCCAACAATTTCCAAATAATCTTGATTATAAATCTTCAAGTTGGCCATATCAGCCATGGTTACATCATATTCCATCGAGAGTGTGAAACCTGCTCCATCGATATCGGTAACAATGCCTTTATTGAGTAACTGAACGGGGTTCATCGACATGATTTGCATGTAGCCACCGACAGTAATTTCATCACCAGTGACTTTGACCATGAGATAATAACCCAGATCTGCAATGGTCGTAATATACAATTGATTAGTTTCACCTGGAATCAATATGGTTTCAAATGTGTTTGGATTGAGTCTGTACCACTGGTAACTGATTCCACCAATCACTTCAACACCGTCTGTGTCAAATACAGTGACATCCTCGATAAAGATTCCATGACCCACATATGGGAACATGATGCCTGTCAAATATACGCTTTCATCCAAAGACCAACCTGCAAAATATGTATCCACATTTGTATATTGCACTTCAACGACATTGGATGTCAGATTGCCTGTAAGAACACCTGATGTGATTAATCTCAGCGTCATTGGCCCGTTGAAGGATAAACTGAAGTTATCCCCTGATGTAATTAACGGTACTCCTGCATACATGTAGTCAAACCAAGTAGAAAGTGAATAATCATAATACTGTAGCGTGACATGGTCAGCGCCTAAGCTAGATGCATCAGGGAACGACATATTGACAATCATTTCTGTGCCTTCACCCATAAATACATTGTGTCTTTCAATTTCTTCAATGATCAACCCGCCAAATGTTCCAAATGCTGCAGCAGGCGGTTCACCTGGGATTGAACCCATCATTCCTGGAATGAACGGTTCAACAGGCAATCCATCATCTGCGAGTACTTCAACAGAAAGGACAAAGGTCATTGTTTCTGCGCCTTTTGTAATTGTGATTTCAAGTTCAATCCACAAGTCGCCAGGAATATCTGTGATTGCGAATTGATTTTCGAAAATATATGCATACTCTGCATTGAGTCCATTCAGTGCCAGTTCAATCGTTCCGCCATAAATAGGATGTGCTGGTGAAAACATCTTAATCTTATTTTCCACATACACATGGTCTAAATCAAAGTGAACATAGTCATACATCATTTCTAATATTTCTGCATCTGTAAAGGGGATTGCTTGAATATCTCCAGGTTTACCCATGAAGATAACGCTCCAATTTTCTCCTAAGAAGTGTGAATTGTAATCATTCAAATAAACCTTGATTTCAACATCTTGACCCTCAAATGCCTGTAATGTGTTTTGTGCTCCAAAGTTTGCATGATAAATATAAACATCGGTCACACCATCAGTTAAATAATAGAATTCATCAGCTGAAGAATAATATAATCTGCCCCTGATTGTTGTATAAACCATCGGATGTTCCGTGTATGGAGTAATGTCGCCAATATCTTGTAAAGTCATCGGAGTTACTGGAACAGTGAACGAAACTCCTGTATTGATCACGTTGTATTGTGATGGAGTTGAATATCCGCTCAACCAGCAAATGTTATTGTATGAATCCTTATGTCCAAAAATAGTAATTTCCCATCCAACCTGTAAATCATGATAGCCCTTAATCATAATCATTCCGCTGCTATCTTGCAGGATATAACCAAGATTCGCAACTTCTTCAATAATCACGCCATGAAGCTTCACAACTTCAAAATCATCCATCATTCTAAAGTCAAAGATTGTTGTTACCGGATACGGATTGACTGTCAAATTGAAAGTGTGAACAACCGTCAATGAACCAACGGTAATCGTCGCTTCAAAAGCAACAACTTCTATTTCACTTACATCGTTAAATCTTCCAAGAAGCGCATCATAAACACTTGCATTATCTGAAGTAATCGCCCAAACGATCGTAGCTCCCAATGCGGGCATTTCTTCTTCAATCTCTACATAATCATATGGATACCACATCTGTCCTTCAAGGAAATGAGTTCCTAAAGCAATCAATTCATCAATCTTTTCCTGATCCGTAGTTGAAACCAAATGAATTGGATTGTCGTATGCTTCAAAAACAAGCATTCTGTCTGGTTCAGTTTCATCACCATCAAAGTTAGGAAGTAGGAATCCTTTAATAACAACCTTTAGATGCAAATGATCATAAAGAATCGTCAATGCTTCACTTGACATGGAGACGATACCTGCAAAATCACTAGCTCCCAGTGTATCCGTCAATAAATAGCCAATATCTTGCGCTTCACCGACATATCCTGTCAACTCAACATACATACCCCAGTTTAATGGGTCTTCTATAGAAATTAAATTAAAACTATCAACCGTATGAGAAACCGGCGCGATTGGAGATGGATTATCTATGGATACTGTTTCGATCCATTCTGTATCATCCCAAAGCAAGATAGCGCCATCATGAATCGTTCTCGATCCAATTAAAATGACTTTGTCTCCTGCAACAAATTCAAATGGTTTCGCACAAAGCAGATATCCTGTTTCATCAGCCAAAATATGCGTGCCGTCCATCTGTGTTGACATTGCTAAGATAACAACGACTTCTAGTCTGTATGGTACGTTTTCCACGCCTGCAAGGAATTCTGCAATCGTGACTGTTTGAATTGGTATGACATGAATGGTGAACTCAACAACATTGATAAAACCATTGATGTTAATGGTTGCTCTCACATCAATCCATGTTTCCACCGTAATCGTATCTGATATATA
>DOYO01000004.1:4386-5243 GCA_003518475.1 Acholeplasmataceae bacterium | reverse complement strand
CTGATTGTTCATGGGGGAGCCGATAAGGTTGTTCCTGTGGAATTCAGCAAGCGACTTATGGAAATCATTCCGCACAGCGATAAAAAATTGATTATCTACCCAGAATCATTCCATGAAATATTTAATGATTTCGATCGTGAAAAAGCATTTGCTGACGTGATTGAATGGTTGAACGAAAAGACTCAATAAAAAAGGAAAACAACATGAACATAGCATTTATAGGATTAGGTGTGATGGGGAAGCCGATGGCACTTCATTTAAGTGATGCAGGACATCAAATTCACGGGTTCAACAGAACCTTTGAAAAAGCGAAGGCTCTTGAACCTAGAATCAAAGCATTTTCTTCGATTGAATCCTGCATAAAGGATGCAGAAGTTATTTTCAGCATCGTTGGTTACCCTTCCGATGTGAAGGAAGTTTATGATATCGTGATTGAAAAAGCGAAGAAGGGAACGATCATAGTCGATATGACAACGTCATCCCCGACNNAAAGCTAAATTGAAAGGACTATCCATGCTGGATGCTCCTGTCACTGGCGGAGATTTAGGTGCGATCAACGGCACATTGTCCATCATGGTCGGCGGAGATGAAGATAGTTTTAATAAAGTTTTACCGTTGTTTCAGTTGATGGGGACCAAGGTCACTTACATGGGCAAGCCTGGATCAGGCATGCATGCGAAGCTCGCCAATCAGACAGTCATCGCAGGCAATGTCATCGGGATTGCTGAAGCGCTTGTTTATGCAAGAGAAAAAGGATTGGATCAGTTGAAAATGTTATCTGTGATTACCGGAGGATCTGCGAACAGCTGGCAGGCTCAGGTCAACGGATTGAAAATGATCAATCACGATTACAAACC
>DOYO01000004.1:0-4357 GCA_003518475.1 Acholeplasmataceae bacterium | reverse complement strand
CAAAAAATGATGTAAAATAGGGCTAAAGGAGATGATGTAATGCCGATTGTCTATATGAAACTTGCTGGAATCAACTGTGCGGGGTGTCTAACCACCATAGAATCTGCGGTTTATAGAGTTGGTGTGACCCATTTTGAATATGATGTTGCTGAAGAAAAAGTAAAAATTGTTTTTGAACCCGAAAATGTATCCTTGGATGAAATCATTGAAACCATTCATATTGCCGGTTTCGATACTTATGTCACGGAAATTATCGAATATAAACAAGAATCAGATCTTTGAATCGTTTAAAAGACTATGAATTGAATAACACCTGACTCATGGAGATGAGCTAGGTGTTTTTTGATGAATTATTACAAATGAAAAAATAAAAATCACATATTATTTAAAAAAATCAGCATAATGCCGATTAATGTTACTTTAATGTCGTTTTATTATCACATAATTCATTTATATTCATAATAACATACGTTAAATGACATTACGATGTATAATGAAGGTGGATGGTAAGCAATAGAAAAATAGTTAAAAAATCCATATTTTCTTACACAATCCGTGACTGCCTACTTGCTGAACCAGATTTCAAATGGACAAAGTAGAGAAAGGAAATCCGTGAAATTCGCATCGATCGTTTTTAAAACCTTGTTTCTGATTTCATGTGCGTACGGACTTAACTTGACTTACCACACCGCACCCAGCGGTTTTGCCATATACATCTCCTATTATACGACCCAGAGTAACATATTGGTCTTTGTTGTCATGTTTATCATGCTGATTAGGGAGTTTTTTCATCAAGGTAAAAGAACACAATTTTTGACTATTTTAAAATCATTAGCCACTGTATCAATTTTGGTTACATTCTTGATTTATCATTTTATTCTCGCTCCTTACATCAATGCAGACATGACGAACGTTGCTGGTGGTTATGGAAACTTCTTCGTTCATTATATTACCCCGCTTTGGTTTTTCGCTGATTATTTGATTTTCGATACGAAAGGGGCTACCCGCATCACGGATCCATTTTTCTATACATTATTCCCAATGTATTATTTCGTATTCTCCAATATTCGCGCCGTGAGTGGAGAACAATACGATTACGGTAGTTTCATCTCCCCATTCCCATATCCGTTTTTAGATTATGCTGTACTTGGAATTTATGGAGTGTCGGCTGCCATTCTAGTCATTGCTCTTGCTGATTTGTTCATTGGTTTCCTGTTCATCGGTCTGGATAAAATCATGAAGAAACCGCGTGCAAGATATAGAAGTCATGTTTATGGCGCAATCAGTCAAAAGCCAAGTGTAAAACTAAAGTATAGGTTCTTTAAATCAAAAGCATCAAATCAAACTTTAGCCACCCAAAATTCAGCGGAAACACCTCAAGAAGATCCAATCAATAGCTTAGATTTTCTGGATGCGGATCGTTTTGAGAAATAGATGGATGATTAAAAAAGTGGATTGCATATCAGCGGATATGGATCCTTCAAATAGGAGGTATAAAGATGTATAGTCGAATTGATGTCGATAAAGAAATCAGAGAATCAAAGAATCATGAACAATTTAAGTACATTATTATTCTTGTTTTCGGTGTTTTTTTGCCTGTTATTCTTTGGGGAGTTAATTATGGAAAAATCGAATCACCCATTTGGTGGGGTTTTTTCACAGCGATGATGTTTTTCATATCCATATTCTCGCTTGTTTTTGTATTGGTGAAAACAACGACAACCTCAAAGGCAGTCGCTCACTATAAGAAAGTCTTAACAAGATATGTCAATATTGATGAAAAGACACATATTCCCGAAACGGCGCACGTTACGATGTGCTTAAGACCTGATTTGGGACGTTTCGGTTTGCAAAAAATCAATTATTTTTTCTGGAAAGAAGAAACTGAACTGGTATTTTTCCCAGTTCGTCCTGAGTTTTTAACCAGTAAAGCATATCATTTGGTTCAATCCGTACGCTTGAATGAGGTGATGGTACGTTCTTATACCAAGGCAGGAAACCAGTATTATAATGGCGTGAAGGATGCCCATGAAAATCAAGATCCAGATATCGTCGATCTACGTGGGAAAGCTTCACATAAACCTGAGTATCGCGACACACGCGCTACCCTCATTGCTTACGCTGTTGGAGATCAAACCATATATTTGATGTTTGATGACAGTTTATATGACAAACTGAAGGAAGTCATTCCAAAGAAAGATAAGCATTATATAGAGGAATTGGCTAAAAAGGCAGAAGAAAAAGTTGAAGAACTTGAAGAAGAACTTTTAGTAAACGAAGAAGAAGAAAAAGTTGAAAAGGGTGAAGAAGAAGAGAAAGAAGTCGAAACAATTGAACCAGAAGTTCAAAACGAACCGGATGAACCAACTGTTCAAGGTGAACCTAATGAAGACATAGAAATGGATGAACCTGATGAAGCAGATGAAACGGAGATCCCTTACGACGAAGAAAAGATAGAATAATAGGACAGAAACTAAATCATGTATAAGTTCTTAGTGGTTAAGTGACTTTATCCAATGCTCAACTATAAAAAAGTAGAAACAAGTCGAATTGTTTCTGCTTTTTCGCTTTTTTTATAAAAAAATTACAGAAAGAGATTATTTTTATCTTTCTATTGACATTGAAAAAAGACTATTATATAATGTATAGTAGTGAACAATAGATAGGAGATATCTTTAATGTATCCATTAGGTATTGCAGTATCCGTCTTTATCCTATGCATTGGTGTTTGGTTGACTAGACTACAAGGCAAACCACGAAAAATCACTCTTTATACGCTGGCTATAGGTCTGTTTTTATACAAGGCAATCGAATACACCATCTATGGGTTAAACATGCAACTGAATAAAATCCCTCTAGAATTTTCAACAATGAGCTATTTTATTTTCTCTATTTCGGTTATTTTCAATATCAAAAAACTCTCATCTGTAGCAGCTTTCTGCGCATTTGTTTCCGGGATAGGATACTTATTATCCTTTATGGTTATAGGCAATCAATATTTCGAGAACAATGGGTTTCAGCTTGCGATCATGGCATTTTTAAATCACTCTATCTTGTTTTTAGGAAGTATGTTGTTGGTTAAACAGATAGACTTTAATTCTAAAGAGATTAGCAATATATTGAAGTTTACATTTGTCTACGTATTTTATGTCATCATCATGAATCAATTGATTCCATTTACACAGCAGTACATCTTTATAAGAGTTTTACTAGGTGCTGATTTGTTGAGCTCACTATTTCCAAATCACGTTTTTACCAGTTATGAGTATTTGCTATATTTTTTACTGATTTTTACAATTTATAGAGTTTTCATCTCACTATTCTTTTTAATAGGCAAGACGATTGGAAGAAACCATGGAGGTATGAAGAATGAACATACAATTTAAAAAAGGTGTATTAGAGTTATTCGTACTCGCAATGCTGAAGAGAAACGATCAATACGGATACGATATTTCCGATTATATCAGCAAACAGATTTCGATTTCTCCAGGTACCGTCTATCCAATCTTGAGAAAATTGAAAGATGAAGGGATTGTAACAACATATCTTTCCGAACAAAGTTCCGGACCAGCAAGAAAATACTACCAGTTAACTAAAAAAGGTCATGACAAATATGAATCGTTGAGTAAAGAATGGAACGAATTTATCAATATCACTAAATTTTTCTTGGAGGAAAAGCATGAATAAAATAGAGTTTCTGACCCAATTGGAAAGAGAATTGAAAAAGCATAATGTTTCAGACATTATTGAAATCATTGATGATTACCGCGAATACTTTGATCAACAGATATCTATCGGTCAAAAAGAAGAAAACATCGCCTCATACATTGGAGAAATCCAATCGATTGTTGACGATTATGTGACAATCGACAAGGGGAATCATAAAAAATGGTTTGAACTGGTCACAGTTTCAATCATCGCCCTGCCCTTGCTCATATTGAGTTATGGTGTATTGATTGTTACAGCAGCATCGGTCTTAGCCTTTTGGGCGATCGCCATCTATTATCTATTTGATGTCAGCAGTTTCTCCTTTATGCCTTTCATCCCCCTAGTACCTAGGTTTTTCTACATTGCACTTTCATTGAGCGCTGCAGTCCTCATGTTTAGTTTTTCAGTACGTTACTATGGCATGCTTAATTCCATGACCAAGCAATATATTGTCAAACAAACGATTCGAATTGGAGATTATGTCATCCCATCAATATATCAAAGAATACTTAAAATAAGCGCAATCTGCTTTGTCATACTCTTTATCTCAAGTTTTATCGTTTCTGTCATTTCAGCTGGATCGATACAGTATTGGCATGAATGGCAATGGTTCAATACATAATTCAATATATTTTCTAGAAAAATAAAA
>DOYO01000077.1 GCA_003518475.1 Acholeplasmataceae bacterium | reverse complement strand
ACAACGTTTGCGCCAGCAGTAAGCTGTCCAAGGATTGCAACTCTCATTGCATTTGATGCATCAATGCTGATTGCTGTTGAAGGAGCTTTAACAGCGTCATCAACATAAGTGAAAGATACATCACTTAACCAGTTCGATGCTACTGAGCTTAATGTAACGGAATCCCATAGAATTCTGTCTGCTGTGTTGGATCTGAAGTTGATTGGAAGTTCAAGATATCCAGCAGTTGTTGGAACGAGTGCGCCGATTCCAAGTGCATTAAATGCTGCTCCATCAGTTGTAGTAACCATGTTGAATTTGAATGCGCCAAGGTATTCTGCTTCAATATAAGCAGTGATTTCCGCAGTTGTCAATGTAGTAACCCAGTTTAAATCTAGTGGGGATACTGTTGGTTGACCAATCGCGATTTCGATACCGGTGTCGGATACGATTTGTGCTTGGAATGGTTGAACTACGGATGTATTGGTTAATGTAAACCACGCGAATGTCGTTGTTCCAAGTGCTGCCACTGTGAGAACGACCGTTAGAATTGATAATACTAATTTTCTTGCAATTTTGTTCATTTTTCTAGTCTCCTATTTTTCTCTTTTTTTATCTTAATTAACTTTCGTTAACTTAAGTTCTACTCTTCAGCAGGAAATGCTGATTTAAACTGTAATTGAATCTTGACAACATCTTTATCTACTGCATCGAATGTATCTGCATCCCAGCCTTCAATCCAGATGTTTATTCTTACCTTGGTTCTATAATACGTTTTACCATCAATATTGATATCTTCCGTTTCAATCATCTGTCCAACCATGGATTCATTATCGAGTGCTTGGTAAGGATTGTTAGGATCAAATTCTGAAAGTCTGTAAGATGCTTGCTGTATTTCTCTTGGGGTATCCATCCAGTATTGTGCGGTTTGGAAGAAGTAATTGTATGCACCGTAGAGTTTTCCATAACCTCGATCGAAATTTTCAGAAGGATCGTAAATGAATCTTTTGAGTTCATCTTCTGTTCTCAAATCCATCGGGTTGGTGTCATCGTTTAGTTCAATCACTGAGATTCGGATGGTATCACTTCCGTAATAAACGCCAAGGTCTCCTTTTTCTACTAAGTCTTGCACGTTAGGTCCATTTAAGAAACTAACTGGAGCTACCCAGAATACACCGCGGCTGATAACATACGTTCCGGGCATATTTGAATCAAATGTTACTAAATCTTTGACGTTATTGATTAGATACAAGTTTTTTTCGTTTTTAATTGTTCTAAACCATAAATCAAAGGTCAAATAGTGTTCGTTTGGTATTGCGTCTGCGACATCTCTGAATCCGCCAGTCTGGAAGTTAATGCCGTCAAGAGTAGTTACATCATATAACTTCATCTCACCAATTAAATCTTGAATCAGTATAGATGGAAGTTCACTTGAATAATTTTCTCCATCGATTGATATCTCTAATTCACTACCGCTGCTTGCTGTGATACCTAAACCATCGATGTTACTGATTGTACCTAAGTTAATCCAAGCGAATGTCACTGTAGTCAAAAGCAAGATTGACAATGTGAATGTGAGAATGGAAATGAAGATCTTCCTTGATTTTCTCATCTTATATCACCTAGGACTGATCATCATCTATTGTGAAGTTCATCTCCATCTTGATCATTCCGCCTAAAATGTCATTTGTTGTGTCTGGATCATATCCTTCGAGCCATACAACTACTGAGAATTTTACATAATCACCTGGTTTCAAGTTAGTTACTGTATTTCTCATGACCATTCTTTCAGTGAGGAAGAACTGTGCGGTTGGCATAGCTTCTGGATAATATGGAGGTTCAGTACCAGGAGCTACGATATCTTCTTTCATATACATTGATTGCTCACCATCTTGTATAACCAACACTCTGATTCCTAAATCCAAATTGTTGTAAATTTCGGTGAGTCGAATGTAATAACTGATATCAACTGTTTCACTTCCGCTATTCTTTAGATAGAATGTAAAGGCTACATATTCATGATCAACATCGACGAAATTTCCGTCTGTTGCATCTATCTCATCAAGTTTTAGCCAGGTATAAGTAATATCTCTAGCTTCCTTGATTGGATCACTCATCAGTCTTGATTCTGTGACTGATGAATCTTCTTCGGTAGTCAGTCCTATACCTCTTAATCTTGATGCTTGATCGACTGACATGAGGAAGTTTCCTGCGTTCTGTCCATAAAATGTTACAACTGCGAAAGCGAGTGACAACATGCCGGTGATAATGACGCCTAGTGTGAAGATTCGATTTCTAATTCTTAACTTTCTAACATTAAGCACTGTGGATAGTCTCATCATCATCACTCCTTTTCATTATATTCGGCTTGACTTTTAATATACAAAAAAGCCAGTGTCATTAATGACAACTGGCTACCTTTTATTAGGCCCTATAGCTTTGCGTCGCTAGATTTCTCTAGTTTTGCCCTTTTACATGTACCGAAATCCTCGATACACCCGTATTATATCTCGAACAATTTAAAGTGTCAATAGGTTTGCACACTTTTTTTCACATTTTTTATATTTTTGTCCAACCCTCAGTTCCGATGTATCCTCTTAAACCCTCTGCTGATAATGGCTTACTAAAGTAAAAGCCTTGCATGATGTTGATATTGTATGTTCTCGCTTCATCTGCCATTTCTTTGGATTCTATCACTTCACAGATAACCGTGTAGTTATTTTTCTTTGCGAACTCAACTAAAAGCGATGCAAACTTGGCTTTCATGTAAGATTCTTCTTCTTTTAGGAACTCATTATCGAGTTTAATGATATCGATATCGAGTTCTTCAACCTTGGATAACGTATTATAATCAAGTCCAAATCCGTCAATGGCAAGTTGAAAACCCATTTCTTTAAGTTTTCTTAGGTTCTTAAAAATAGTTTCTTGTTTTTCAAAGACAGCGAACTCGATGATTTCTAGAATGATGCTATCTGCGTTCATGCGGTATTTCTTTAATATTTTTTGAAAATCATTTGGTAAAGTTTCACTCATCAATTGTTTGGGAGATAAGTTCATCGAGAACTTGATTTCTTTCTTTGGGAATTCCTGTTTCAACTCCTGATAAGTTTTAATTAATGTTTCCAAGCCCCAAAGTCCGATCCAATGAACGTCACCAGATTGTTCCATGATGCCCAAAAATTTAAATGGGGATAGCAAACCATGCTCTGGATGGTTCCAACGAATCAATGCTTCCACACCAAACAAATCATTTTTGTTCAAATCGATGATGGGATGGTAATAGAGTTGGAACTCCTTATGCTGGATTGCGTGTTTGATCTGATAGTAATATTCAACGTGTTCGCCGCCAAGGGTGCTCATTTCATCTGAGTAAACCTTGATGTTGTTTCCACCGTTCTTCTTAATGATATAGGTTGCAATCTTCAAGGAACTGAGCAAATCCTTTAAGTTGCTGCCGTGTATTGGGTAGAAAACGACTGCAATCGATGCTGTTGCGCTGATTTGCGTGTCTCCAAATAAACGAATAGGTCTCCCGATTGCTTGTTTGACTCGGTTCGCCAAGTCAACTGCTTCGGTTCTATCATAGTCCATTGTCAGGAAAATCAGGAATTCATCATTTTGCATTCTTGCGATCTTCACGCCTTTAGGAATGACGACTTCTATATTTTTAACAATCTTTTCTAGTATTTTTTCACTTTCGCTCTGACCGAAGGCATTGATGAAATCAGTAAACTTATCTAAATCCAGATAAACTAGTGAGAACTGCGCTTCTTTTCCAGCTCTTGCAATCTGCGAGGTAATAAGAGATGTCATTTCAGCACGCGTAAGCACGCCTTCCATCGTCATTGACCTTTCATCTCTCAGTCTTGTTCTTTCTTTGAAGAATGAACGTGCTAAAAAATAGATCGCTGTAATCATGATGAGGATGATGAAAATGGATAAGATAATGGTGATATCGTTGCTGACTTGGTATACTCGGAACAAATTCATCGCTTGCCCTCCTTCAATTTAATCTGTTTAATCGATTCAATCACAATCGACTTATCTATATTATAAGCCTGAATGATCTTAATCGCTTCTATTTTTGGAACTGGTCTGCTGATAAAGTAACCTTGAATGATATTGCAGCCGCTCTTGTAGACCATTTGGTTCTGCTTTTCATTTTCAATACCTTCAGCAATGACTTCAAGACCGATATTTTTCGCCAAATTTGAAATCATGGTGACGATTGCGCGTGAGTGGGCATCATTTTCGATGCCATCGATGAATGCTTTATCTATCTTAATGGTATTGACTGGCAAGTCTTTCAAATATTGAAGAGATGAATAACCGGAACCGAAGTCATCCAAATGAATGGAGAACCCATGTTTTTCTAATAACTTAAGTTTGTTGATGACAAGTTCGAATGAGGAAATAAGGAAGGTTTCGGTAATTTCTAAGGCAACAGATCCTCTTTTTAACTCATATTGCTCGAATACGGAAATGATTTCATTGACGAAACCGGCTTGTAATAATTGAACTGGAGAAATGTTTAATGAGATTTGAACGTTATATCTTTCAAATTCTTTTGCGATAGAGAATGTTTCATGAAGCGCAATACGTCCAATATCGATAATCATGTTGTTCTTTTCAGCCATTTTGATAAATTTAAGCGGTGATTCACTGGAATATTTTGGATTTGTCCATCTGATCAAGGCTTCAAATCCGATGATGCGTTCTTCTGCGTTGCTATATTGCGGTTGAAGAACCATCTGGAACTCTTGATTTTTAATGCCATTCGCGAGATCTAATTCCATGCGTTGTTCTCTAGATGCGATCAAACTCAAACTGACATCATAAGTAAAAGTCTTGTGGGCTGATGATTCTTTCGCATGATTTAAAGCAAGCATGACGTTATCAAAGCATACATCGGGATTAAAAATTTCATAACGATCTGATTCCATGTGGAAAATACCGATTTTAATTTCAATGTTGATCAAGTTTCGATCAATAGTAATTGGTTTTTCCAAGATAGATAGTATTTTTGTCGTCCATCTGGTGACCCAGTTGTAATTTTCAATATCTCTGAATAAAACGAAGAATGTATCCGCGTTCATGTTATAAAGTGAAGAAGGATAGCCTTCCAGAGACTGCTTGACCAATTCTGAAACAATTGATAAGAAACGGTCACCGCTCTTTTCACCGAGCAAAAGATTTATTTTACTAAAGGATACGATATCAAACGCCAATAGGGAATTCGTTTTAGACAACATTTCCTTGTCATCAAACAATTTATGCAAATCTTGTTTCAAACTGTTTTGATTTGGAAGTTTAGTGACAGGGTTGTATAACGCAAGATTTTTATATTCATCAAACTTGCCTTCAATATCCGTGATGTCATCCCCGATTAGAAGATGACCGCCTGTGGTTCTGACTGGAACGAAATGCACGTACGCGACTTTGCCCAATCCGAGTTCGAATAAAGCAGTAAATGCGCTTTGACGATGAATCAATGTCTGAATAGGTTCGCTATCGATATCCTTTTTAACTCGGAAGTCTGTGATTTTATCGTAAATATCATATTCTCCAAGGAACTTTCGAAAACTTTGATTGTACGAAAGGATCGCACCTCTGCTGTTAATTCTGACAATATACGGTTTTGCATAATAATGAGTAATCTTTGCATTTTCGATATCATTGACTTTCTGTTCAAGAAGTCTGAACAAAATCATCATCGCCAAGGCAAACAATAGGAAAATAACAAAGAACAAGGCCCACAAGATGTTGGTCAAATATGACATTGAGCTTACTACAAGATCCTCATCGATGATGTGGATGATATATAGTTGTTCTACTGAGTGTGTTAAATCAAGAGGCGCTAACACGATAAAGGATGGAACACCAAGGAATCCAGTCTGAATCGCAATGCTTCCAGATTCGGCTATAACATCTTTAACCTGATCAATTGAATTTTCACTATAGCCATCGGCTCTTAAGTAATCATAAAAGAAATGAATGTTCGAACCTTCAAAATCACGGTACGGCATCGTATTTTCACTTGTCATGACTGCAAATTTTGATTCAAACGTCTGAACNNCCAACCTTGAAGAAAATGTAACTTTCGATATCTTCAACATTAAACGCAGCATTAAAACTGTAAATCGTAATATTCTGATCATAATCTTCTGAATCGAAATCTTGAGTATACGTGTATACATCCGTTCCGATTGTCAGTTCCCTACCTGATATCGTTCCGAATCCAGTGAAGTTGATACCATTGACTGTAATATTCAATCGGTTCAAATTAAGTTGTTCCAAGGGATCTAGAGAAAGCAATTCGTACTCATCAATCAGATTGGATAACTTCTCATGATCGAACGAAAAATGGGAATCTATTCTTGCTGCTGAGGTTTGTACTGAATCAATCAAGTTATTTTTAGCTTGATTCAAGATGAAGTTTTGGGATATCGAGGTATATGCAAAAACAACCACCACCATGAGTAGCAGATAGCTGATGACGAAAGAAACAGCGAGTTTCCAAGTATAGCGTTTCATCCAATACCTTCCTTCCCTATTAACTTTATTTTAATGCATACATGCCTAGAATACAATCATATCGGTACTGTTTATTTTTTTTATGCATGGTTGTTCTTTGAACAATATTTTTTCATTTTACAAATGTGTGAATTGATGTCAAATAGAGGTGTTAAAGCACAATCAATATTTGTCAAAAATGGATGATTTAGTAAAAAGCGAATCATCATTTAAAAGTCATATAATCCATTATACAACAATAAACCTTCATTCAAAATAGAAAAGAAAAAAAGTTGGGAATACGTAAAAATCAGTAATTTAAATGCTTTGTAACGGCTTGTCATCACGTACATGCGATTTCATTTTGTATGAAAAGTTCCTACAGTTCTCATGATAAATAACAGTGTAATATGATATAATGTTTTTATAAAACTCAAACACCAATAAAGAGGCACACAATGAACAGTTCACATAAAAAATCTAATCTAATCACCTCAGAACATGATGTGAAACTAGAAGAAATATCGAAAAGCGGTTACGCTTTTTATGATTTAGCAACCAATAGTGCTAACCTTTCAGAAGGTGCGTCTAAGTTAACAGGGCTACCCCAAACTATCGAACTGCACGAACTGAAGAAACATGAATTCATTCATCCTGATGATGCAGTTAAGATCAAATACGACATCAAGCAATTATTTGCGACAAATATTCTTTTCTCAAGTATTTACAGGCTTTTCGTCGATCAAAAAATTCGATATATCGAGTTTAGTGCGATGATTGAGCAAAAGAATATTCAGCCCACTGGAATTATGGTCAGCATGCGTGACGTGACAAGTGAAATGGAATTGAAAATCGACCAGGAAAACTACCGGCAATCCCTAGAAAATGAAATAAGAACCCATGCTCATATATTAGAGAAAGCGAAAGAAATCGCTGACCATGCAAGTTTGATTAAAACTTCATTCTTATCCAATATGAGTCATGAAATCAGAACCCCGATGAACGCAATCGTCGGATATACACATCTGCTCAAACAAATATCAACAGATTCTGTTCAAATAGATTACCTGGAAAAAATCAGTGAAGCCTCTGAACATCTGCTCGGTATCGTTAATGATATTTTAGATTTTTCAAAAATTGAAGCAGGAAAAGTCACCATCGAGCATCTTCCATTCAAACTTGATAAGCTCTTAAGTTCCGTTCAAAGCATTGTCATGCAAAACGTCAAGAAAAAAAATCTCTATTTCGATATCCAAACCGTCCATATTCCCAATGCTTTAATCGGTGATGAGAATAGAATCAGGCAGGTATTGATCAATCTATTGAGCAATGCAATCAAGTTCACTGAAACTGGTGGAATAAACCTGACATGCGTTCTCGATTCCAATATCGATGATCAACATATAGTCGCAAGCTTTAAAGTCAAGGATACAGGGATCGGCATGACCAAGAAACAAATGTCCAAACTATTTAAGGATTTTGAACAGGCAGACAGTTCGACGACGAGATTATATGGAGGAACAGGTCTTGGTCTTTCCATCAGTTACAGACTCTCACAACTCATGAATGGCGATATCACTGCGGAGAGTCATTTGAATGAAGGCTCCGAATTCATCTTCAGACTTCCGTTAGGTATTCAAATCAATCATTCTGAAGGTACTGATAGCGAAGAGCCCAACCTGGTACCAAAAGAAGGATCTTCCATTCTGCTTGCTGAAGACAATCTGTTGTCACAGAAGCTTTCCCAACGTATTTTAAATAATATGAAGATGGTAGTCACCGTTGCAGACAATGGATTGATTGCGTTGAATTTAGCGAAACACAATCATTATGACTTAATTATTTTAGACATTCAAATGCCTTTGATGGATGGCATCACTGTCGCCCAGGAAATCCGGAGGTTCAATCAGGTAACTCCAATTCTAGCGATGACGGCAAATGCATTTTCTGAAGATAGAGAAGCTTGTATGTCCAGTGGGATGAATGACTTCATTTCCAAACCAATCGATCCAAAATCCCTTCATAAAGCGCTCAGCAGATGGATACCAGAATCCTGATACAACAAATAAGACCAATGGAGAACTCATCTCAATTGGTCTATTTCTTTTATATGACATTCAGAATCTTGCAGATGTGCAAATATAACTCAACACCCTTGGATAGTACGATTTCATCAAAATTAAAGTAGCAGCTATGAAGGGGATGAACGAATCCTTTTTCTTCATTCCTTGTCCCTAGCATGACAAACATGCCAGGTACTTTCTGTTGATAGAAAGCGAAATCTTCGGCAAACATCATCGGCTTGATCAACTTATATTTGTTTTCATTCAAGCTCGATTTCAACATAGAAAATAGAGACTTATCGTTGATCACTGGCGGATAGTAATCCATAATCAGATTATCTATTTCGACTTGAAATGACTTTGAAATACCAGCATCAATTTCCCGCATTCTTTTTTTGATTATTCCATAGACTTCATTGTTGAAACTTCTGATTGTTCCTGTGATGTACGCTTCCTTGGCGATGATATTTCTAGCTTCACCAGCTTCTACCGTACCCACGGTTAGAACAGCAGTATCAAGTGGATCAATCGATCTGGAAACGATTGTATGATATTGATTGATCAACTGCGATGCTGCCAAGATGGCATCGATTGCCATATGAGGCTGAGCCCCATGTGCAGATTTACCCTTAATTTTTAGATTGAACTCTCCGTTTTGAGCCATCATCGGACCATTGACCAGTCCATAAAGACCTTCCTCTAATTCGGGATACAAATGGATGCCAAATATTTTTTTAATGTGATATTTTTCAAATATGCCTTGCTCGATGATGATTTTCGCTCCGCCAGGACCTTCTTCAGCAGGCTGGAAAATAAACACAATCGATTCTCTTTTTAATTCCATTTCTGCAATCAATCCAGCAAATCCCAACAACATCGACATGTGTCCATCATGCCCGCATGCATGCATTTTTCCAGGATGTTTCGATGGAAACTCCATTTTGGTCATTTCAGCAACCGGCAAAGCATCCATATCGGATCTGAAAGCTATGGAATCTTCAAGCTTACCCTTTTTTTGTGCGATCAAACCGGTTTTCGCTACTGTTTCAGTCAGATAACCCATCATTTCCAAAGTCTTCTTAACGTATGCGTGCGTTTCATATAAATCGAAAGCAAGTTCAGGAATCTGATGCAAATCTTTTCTGAACTGAGCTAATTTCTCATCTATCATCTTTTTCTCCATGTCTATTTTTGACAGCTCGGACAGTAAATGACCTTGCCACCCAAAAATGGTTTCTTTGTCAATTCAGTATTGCATAATGGACAAAAGGTATTATAACTGCTCATCATGACCTTATATCCGCCATTTCGTCCAAATAAATCAGTCGTATTATCTCTTCCACCATGTTCAAAATAGGTTTTCGTTTTTAGAACTAAAGCTTTAAAGATTTCCTTCTTTTCGTTATCGCTGAGTGTTGCTATCTTTCTTTCAGGTCTGATTTTAGCTTCAAATAAAACATCTTGAATCGTTCCGTTCCCAATTCCAGGCAAGTGCTGGTCTGTCGCGAGCGCTTCCTTGACAGATCCTTTTCCATCATTCATGCGCGTCGCATTGATAAAATAGTCAAAAGTAAAATCTTTATCCATAACACCAATCGATTGAACAGCTTTACTGAAATACTGATTTTTTGAAATCAGTTCGTCCATTTTCGCAATTAAAAAGAATCCATACAGTTTGGTCCTAACTTCTAAAACCATTCCATGATCGAAATAAAGCATCAGCTGATTCTTCCCGACTTCTTGTTTTTGATCGTGATAGGAAAATACGATATCTTCACCGAAAACAAGTTCATCTTCTGATTCTAAAATGATTCTCATCATAGATCCGCTGGATTTTGCCTCTTTGATCTTTTGATTTTGCACGATTTGCTCGTATTCAGCAGGACTTTTATTGAACCATGCGAAACTGTGTGGATTTCGATTGACTTCAACTTTGACTATTTTCATACCTTTTAACTCAAAATCAATTTGAGCTGTGATATATTTGGCTTCAGCAATTTCAATCATGATATAAGACCTTCCTTTTCATGATCAAGAAGTTTTTGTTTCAAATCTGTATGATCTTTGCCTGAGTAACCGGTTAAACTGCCATCTTTTCCTAATACACGGTGGCATGGGACGATAATTCCAATCGGATTTCTCTTGCATGCTTGTCCCACAGCACGAAGCGCTTTTGGTCTATTGATTTGAATTGCGATGTCNNTTGAAATAGAGATCCAACTTTTCTACAATCTGATGGATAAAGGGATCATCATCGGTTGGGATATTCAAATCATCAATCATCATATCGATTATTTTTCCATTTTTTTCCTTGAAATAAATCATTCCAAGTGGACTATTATACTTCCCTATCATTTAAATCCCTCCGCTCTGAATGGAATCTATGAACAAAAGAATTGCCTAAAAATCAGTGCAATCTGATGTTCAATCTTCATCAAACTTAATACTATCTATTACCGAAGCTAATTGTGCTTCTTGATTTTTGTTCGTGGAATATCTTGTCAATCAAAACAATCAACGCAACTAAAAACTTATAATTAGCATCTTCCAAAATCGTTATTTCATAGGAATCCCCCCATGAAATCCATTTCTTTTGAACAGTAGCAACTTCTCTTTCTCCTAAAAGAATGGTGAAGTTCAATTGAAAATAATTGCCTTCAACCGTATAATGACCGAAATCACTGTCAATTTCCAGTTTTGGCTTCAAAAAAGTAAACTTACGACCAACTTGAGCAATTTGCTTGTCTTCTAAATCATGAATGAAGTAAGTGGGCATGAAGCTGAGCACTTTTCTGCGGAATAAATAGACAACATTTTCCGTAGAGCTTTCAATAAATTTCATGCGGGCTGAAATAGAGAACAACTTACCTTCACAGTGAAATACAACATTTTGATTTTCATCATAGATCTTGTATTTGTCTGTAATTGAAAAAACTTTTTGTTTCATATAGAAATGTTTCATAGCGTGCTCCTTTTCAATATGTGCAATTGTCATTGCTGCTTAACATCATTATACAATATAGAAGCCAAATGTTACAAAAAACCAACAAAAAACTGCTGAATTTATCAGCAGCTAGATTGATATGATTATCTCTTGTTTGCATACATTTTATGATCGATATAACTTAGGAATTGCTCAATGCTCTTAAAATCTTCTGAAAAAATGCCATAACCATAACTGCATGCCAGTTGATACCCTTTTTCTGAGTTATCATTATAGACTGATAAAGCAAGTTTGATGTCATTCACCATATTGGTCAAGCGAACTTCATCAGCATGGTGGATAATGATCACAAATTCATCTCCGCCAAGTCTCGCAACGATATCGCCTTGACCCATCAATCCTTTGATGTGCGCTACTGTTTGTTTCAAAGCGAAATCACCTTCTATATGTCCAAATTCATCATTTATTTTTTTAAGGTTGTTGATATCGAAATAGACACCGCTAAAGGGTTCAACAGTTCTTTGAGATAATTTTTTCTTCATGAAAAAGTCAAAGGATTTTCTTGTCCAAGCTCCTGTCAGCCCGTCCAGATGTATCATTCGTTCCTGTAAATAGATGAACACGAAGATTAATGCGAACGCAGCGCTACTCCACATGAGCAGTGTGCCATAAAATATCCCTTGAAATAAACCACCTAGAATCGGAAGCATGCTGAAAACGATCAACAAATAGAATTCTTCTGAAATAATTGTCTTCCTCGCTTTGAAAATTCTGATGATTCCAAAAACTAGATAGCCATATGTAAAGATAAGAGGAACGAAGAAAAATTTTTCTCGAACATATAGATTGGATGCATCCAGTGAAAAAACAAGGCCAAAAGGAATGGAGATTAAAACGAAAACAATATTGACCAGTACTGGAATAAACACCAAGCTTTTTACTGTGAATGATCTTGGTTCTGCTGAAGATACCAAATTGAAAATGAGGATATACCAAGCATAGGTTAGGATTGGAGCAGATGCGAATAGCAAAAAATGAAAAAACAAACTCATTGGAACAACCCAGGACTCTGATCTTCCATTGATGATGCAAGTCATCGTTTCAACAAAAAGTTGAAACATGACGATCAGTACGGTTGATAAGTAAACACGATTCAACACATTGGATTTATCAAGGCGCTTAAATGCAATCAAAAACACAAGTCCCAATAAAATAATCGAAATGATATTGATATCTACTCGAAGAAATACAGCCATTCGTTCACCTCCTTCATACATAAAATCATTATAACATTACTTCAAAATTTGTTCAATTATTAGCCGTTATTGATATCTCATTGTAATTTTTTTGGATATGGACTATAATGTAATAAACGAAACGAAATCAAATATGAATCTAAAGGAGATTACCCATGGACGAAAAAGAATCAATGCGCTTGATGCGTCTTGCCATCGATAGAGCTAGAGAAACCATGAATCAGCAAATCGGAGGTCCGTTTGGTGCTCTGATTATCGATCAAAATCAACGAGTGATTGCGATATCTTCAAATTCAGTTCTTAAGGATCATGATGCGACTGCACATGCTGAAATGAATGCAATTCGTGAAGCATCACATGTACTGAATACACATGATTTATCAGGTTGTGTGCTCTATACGACTGCGTTTCCGTGTCCAATGTGTCTTGGAGCAATCATCTGGTCCAACATTAAAACTGTCTATTACGGTTGTCAACCAAACGATGCTGATCAAATCGGATTCAGAGATGATTTCATCTACCAGTTTATGAACAGCCATTTCCAGGATCCAAGTGTTCTTCATCTTGAAGAATTCGAACGTGATGCATGTCTTCATTTATTCGATGAATATCAGAAAAAGCAATTTAAACTGTATTGAGTTTTTTGATTTTGTTCTGATAATTGATTAAAAGAATAAGCAGGATGACGCTGACCACTTCCGCAGTGACTGCAAAAATCACAACACCAAGCAGAGAATATTGATAGATTAAACCAATCACCATGCTGCCAAGAAACCAAAATAATCCAAAAACAGAACTGAAGATGCCATATCCTGTGGCTCTTTTTTCTTTAGGCACCATCTTGGCGACGACTGCCTTCAATATAGATTCTTGAGCTCCCATTCCAATGCCCCAAAGGATAATACCAATGATGACTGAAAGTGTCGTATCAAATAAGAATATAAAAGGTGTTGTGAGTGCAGCAATCATCGTCGAAATGATTAAAGAACGGATACCGATTTTATCAAACAATATACCGAAAATCAATGCTGAAATCGCATCGATTCCCATTGCGAATGAATAGAGAAGAGGAATATAAATCACAGCAAT